>WFLY01000087.1 GCA_009177215.1 Bacillota bacterium | reverse complement strand
CTTGTTGTTAAATGCAGTCTGCAAAACGAAATATCCACCACAATACCAGTTTCCGTTCCGCATATTGGCACATATCCATGCCTTTTCTTCTTCCACACCTAACTCCTTTAATTCCTTGAATTTCGTTCTGACTTTCTTCCATTGTTTCCAGTACATGGTTCTTATTTTATGTCTTAGCCATTCATCGGTTTCCCTTAAAAGTCCTTTCATATCTGCAAGCGAGAAATAATTTACCCATCCTCTGACAAACTGCGTCAGCTTCATGGCTCTGTATTCATTTCCCCATCCGTTATTCCTTTTTGTCAGTTCTCTGATTCTATCTTTCATCTTTTCCACTGACTTTGGATGTACCCGAAATCTACATTTCCCTTTGTAACAGTAAAATGCGTATCCAAGGTATTTTACTTTACTGATATGTGCCACGCTTGTTTTCTTTCGGTTCACTTTCAGAAAAAGTTTCCCCTCAATAAACGGAATGATATTTACAAGGGTTCTCTCTGCGCTCTTTCTGCTTTTACAGAAAATCATGCAGTCATCCGCATACCTCACAAATCTGTGTCCTCTGCGTGCCAGTTCCTTATCCAACTCATTCAGCATGATGTTACTAAGTAACGGACTTAACGGTCCTCCTTGCGGCATCCCTGTTTCCGTCTTTTCAAACACCCCTCTGCTGATAACACCTGCATTGAGGTATTTGTGTATCAGCGATATTACTTGCCCGTCTTTGATGGTTCTTGATAGCACTTCTATCAACTTGCTCTGGCATACCGTATCAAAGAATTTCTCTAAATCCATGTCCACGACATACGCATATCCATCATTGACGTTCTGCTGACATTGTTTCAGTGCGCCATGCGCACCTCTCTTTGGTCGAAAGCCAAAACTATTCTCTGAAAACTGTTCCTCATAAATCGGGGAGAGCACCTGTGTAATTGCCTGTTGATATACCCTGTCAACCACTGTCGGCACTCCCAGTTTCCGAGTTTCGCCTTTTGTTTCTTTGGGTATCTCTACCCTGCGGACTGGGTTGGGGTTGTATTTCCCATCCTTTAACTGCTGGATTAGTTGCCTTTGGTTATCTCTGAGGAACGGCAGAAGTTCATCTACGCTCATCCCATCAATACCTCCTGCTCCTTTGTTCGATTTTACTTTCTTATATGCATTGTTTAGATTAGTCGGTTGTAACATCTTCTCCAACAGTCTGTCCGTCTGAAAGTCTGTGATGATGCGGTTGTTTAAATGCGAACTCGTTCGCGATGCAATCCTCTGACAGGCGGACACTTCTGCATACTCTTTCGATTCCGTCGATACCATTTGCAGACAGTCCTCAATATGAAGTTGTCTGTCCTTAAATCTGTCATCAGTCACATTCATTTACTCACATCTCCTAAAGTTCAGTCCTTCCCATCATGTTTGCAACCACAATGGTACTATGACCTCTGCTGACTTCTCGCCATTCGTTGTTACTACAAATTTCATATGCATTTGTTCATGCAGTTCCATCCGCTGACGAGACCTCCCCAGGTAAGAACGCAATCTTTCACTCCATCCATCTGTCACATTTACCACAATTAGTTCCGAGTAGTTATTGGACTTCGACTTGTAATGCAGCCTTATCCCTAATTGTAGCCTGATGTGATTTCTGTTCGTCAGACCAGAGCTTTGCCTCCAGCTTTCTTCAGATTCCACCTCACGATGGACACCCTTGCTCTTGACTATACACTTCCCACTACTAGGGCGTGTTACGGACTTTCACCGATTAGATTGCGCCCATACTGGGCGCACATTAAAAATGCAGCCTGACATACTATCAGGCTGCACTCTATAAATAAATATTTAAGTATTAATAGTTAATTGATTATCAAATAATCAATGTATGCGTCCCAAGTTCCATCATCTGAAGTTACAACAAGTTGTATTTCCTGATTCCCTGTTCCATGAGAAACATTTTCAATAGTATACTCTGCGGGATATTCACCGCCATAATAGAAGGTTCCCTTCTTCTGTC
>WFLY01000171.1 GCA_009177215.1 Bacillota bacterium | reverse complement strand
AGGACGATCTGTTGGACTTTGCTCCTGACGCGCGCACGGGGAAGCCCGCAGGACAGGATATCCGAAATGGGATATTTACAATCCCCGTACTCCATGCGGTGAAGGAATGTCCCGATGAAAGAATCGTGGCTTTGCTTGAAAAGCGGGAAAAAAACGAGGGTGAGACAGAAGAAATCCTGAACTTCATTGAGCAGGTTGGAGGAATCCGATATACCAGGGAGCAGATCTTGGCATATAGCGGGAAAGCAATCGACAGTCTGCAGGACTTTCCGGACACGGAAGAAAAAGCGATGCTGTGCGATGTGGTATACAAGCTCGTAGAGAGGAGGTCGTAATAGGGGATTAATCGACTGGAAGCACTGTTGAAGAAACCAAACTGTAGCTTTGTGTTATATGTGGGGAAAAAGAAACTTGTAAAGCGTAGAGAATTTGATAAATTCTTAAGCAGCACAGTGGAAATATCATAATCCCACAATTTACTTTTGAGCCTTGGTATGATATACTATCAACGCTCAGTCTGCTGAGCATTTGGTATTAAGGCTCTTTTGATGAAAGGAGCTTTTACTATGGGAAAAGACTTAAAAGGAAAGGAACTTGGTGTTGGAATAAGCCAAAGGTCTGACGGGTTCTATGTTGGTAGATTTACAACCAAATATGGACAACGGAAACAGAAATTATTTCGCAAACTACAAGAGTGCAGACAGTGGCTGGCAGATTCACAGTATCAGGACGAGCATAGCAATCTGAATTTTCTGGAAGAAATGACGGTGAAGGCATGGTTTGACTATTGGATTAGCATGAAGAAGCGGACTGTACGCCCGAACACGGTAAGAAATTATACAGAGCGTTATGAGCGTAACATTGATCCTGTGATTGGAAAACATATTTTGTCGGAAGTAAAACCGATTCAATGTCAAATGATTATGAACAGGATGGCTGACGAAGGGTATCGTACATCTACTATTTATCAGGCAAGGATAACATTGTTTAATATGCTTGATTATGCATATCAAAATGATGTGATTATGAAAAATCCTTGTAATGGAATGGTAAAATCTGATATTGGAAAGCCTACACAGAAGAAGGAAGCACTGACGTTAGAGCAGCAGAAAAGGTTTGTAAGGGGTATTGTAGGAAATACATACGAGTACCAATATAAATTTTTGTTGCAGACAGGGCTTAGGACAGCAGAACTTGTAGGATTGAAATGGTCAGATATTGATTTTGATAACCGAACCCTGACGATCAGCCGCTCTATGGAATATCGCCACTCTACCGGAGAATGGAGAGTTGGAGAGCCTAAGAGTAAATCGGGGTATCGGTCGATTCCATTGACAGATGAAGCAATAGATATGCTGCGCAGACAGAAGCAAAAGAATCTTGAGGTCAAAGTAATTCCAATGGAATGGTCAGAATATGTTTTCCTGTGCAGAAAGGGAACGCCAGTCAAAAACAGTACGTATGACACCATGTTATTTAAGCAGTGTGACAAGATAGGAATTCCGAGATTTTCCATGCACGTATTGCGTCATACATTTGCCACCAGATGTATCGAGGGGGGTATGAAGCCAAAGACATTGCAGACGATACTTGGACATTCTAATATTGGTATAACAATGAATCTGTATGTTCACACGACAGAAGATGAAAAACATAAGGAAATTGAAAAAATTGCCGCGTCTCTCAAGGTAGTTTAAAATCTGAACCATGCAGCTCGAAAACATTTGTTTTCTCGCTCGTTGGCTTCGCCAACTAAAATTTCAAATAGATATTTTCGCTCATGCAGGCATGGCTCAAAATCTATTTTGAAATTTTGAATGGTTCAGATTGGTACGTAAATTGGTACGTAACCAAAACCTTGAGAGGCGAAAACCCTATAAAATAAAAGAAAAACCAAAGGAGATTAAGATAAAATGAAACTAGGAATCGTAGGATTGCCAAATGTAGGAAAAAGCACACTTTTTAATTCATTGACAAAGGCAGGGGCAGAGTCGGCGAATTATCCTTTTTGTACCATTGACCCGAATGTGGGTATTGTTGCGGTGCCGGATGAGCGCCTTAAGCTGTTGGGTGATATGTACCAGTCCAAGAAAGTGACGCCTGCGGTGATTGAGTTTGTAGATATCGCGGGACTGGTGAAGGGAGCATCCAAGGGAGAAGGCTTAGGGAATCAGTTTTTAAGCAATATTCGTGAGGGTCACACATCTCCTGAGAACATGCGCCGCCTGCCATTTTTCCGATAGCCCGGAAAGGCATATTATAGATGAATGTAATGTTCAAATCCGGCTCACCCTTGGCAA
>WFLY01000013.1 GCA_009177215.1 Bacillota bacterium | reverse complement strand
ATCTTGCCGTCCACGTCCACGACCTCATCGGGCTCCGAGCCGCGGCTGTGCACGTAGACCAGCTCGTTCACCTTATTTTTTAAGGATTTTCGCAACAAAAGTAATGATTGCTATACTTTATATTATTATCATCAAAATAAGGGTTATATGCGTAACAGGCGCGATTATATATTCTTGTTAGTGGAATAATTACATGGTGCTAGCACCATGTTGATAAAGCAGTCAAGGAGAAAATCTGTGATACCCGTATGATACCTGTTTGGCTTGAAACTGTAAATATGGTGTGAAATATGGATAATATGACTATGAAAATCCTTAAAATGCAACCAAAAACTTAACAATTATGTTATAGTTATAGGGAGTTCGAGTGATGAAATACGATTTAAGAACATAGTATTTATGCGGGTTTCAAACAAATTTGTTTAAGTAATGGCAACGATTTGGCAACATTTTTAACATCACACACTGAATAATTACATCAATGGCATAAAGAAAACCTTGCTGATTTTCAAATATGGAAACTGAATATCGGCAAGGTATTTTTATGCTCATTTCTGTTTTTTCTTTTTAGATGTTTTCTTTTCTTCTTTCTCGATTTTCTGAAATTCCTCCATGAGCATATCACTAACCGCCTGTGAGGGGACTTTCGCCCAATGCTTTGAGGTGTCAAGTTCGGGGTACTTATACCGCCACTGGTCGTATTCCTCTTTGGTAATCTCGCCTTGTTCAAACTTTGCGGCTTGTTTCTGCCATGCGTGGAACATATCGAACATGGACGTATAAGTAGAATAGTCCGACTTGTCAAGGCGCAGGCAGATTTCCCCGTCAATCTCTCCGATTTTCAGTCCATACATATCTTCCAACGTAAAGAGCGTGTGCATAAGCCCGATATAGGTATCAATATCCGGCACAGTGAGGGCGTGGGTGCTTACGTCAAAGATATGGGCCATTTCTTTTACAAGGTCGTGCTTCGGTGTTCTTGCTTCTGATTCGTACTGTGCCATACGGACGTCAGAGGTTTTTCCGAGAAAACCGAGGATTTCGCCTAGCTGTTTCTGTGTCATGCCTTTTCTGTTACGGAAAAAGCGGATACGTTTGCCGATTGCCATAGTAAAACCTCCGTTATAGTTATAGTGGTGCAGTCGTGTATGACTGGACTTAAACAAATCTGTTGAAGTCAGTATAACATGGTGCAATAGAAATAGCAAGAATAACTTAAATAAAAAAAGTTAAGATTTTTCTGAAAGCCACTTGACTTAA
>WFLY01000073.1 GCA_009177215.1 Bacillota bacterium | reverse complement strand
TGGTGTCGCTCTGTTCCATAACCTTATCCGTCAGGCGGCTAATCTGCTTCTGTTGCCCATCCACTTTGACGGTCAGCTTCTTTCCCTGCTCCGCAAGCTGTACACATTTGATAGTCAGATTTTTTACTACCTCTTTCAATTTCTCCACAAGCGGCACAGCCTTTTTATCCCGGTAAGCCTTTGCGCTCATTAGCGTACCCGGCTCCGGCAACTGCCATTTCACATCTTCATCATAGACGTGTATATTCCGCTCCATGACTTCCTTAGACTGCACCATCTTGTCAATTTCCTGCTGTAACTTTTTCTGCTGTTTATCCAATTTCTCATTTTCAGATAACAGCTTTTCTTTATCCTTTTCCAGTGTTTCTGTCTGTTTTTTCAACAAAAGATTTGTTGCTGAAAGTTCCGATACTTCCCGCCGGATCGCTTCGCCCTCTTTCCGTATCTGCTCTGTTTCCTGTCCTGCCGCAATCTGCTGATGAAGAATATTGGATAATTCTTCTTTACCACCGGAAATTGTCTGTTCCAGTTCCTCAACCTCTTTCTGCCGTTCCTGCTTTTCAAAATCAAGTACAGACAAATGTTTGTTGTGTGTGCCTAACTGTTTCCACTGTATGCCATGCCGCCCCATTACTTTTGAAAGTTCCTGTTTCTCCGCTTCAATCCATTCATTCCATTCCATCATTCCCCTTGTGCCACCTTTATATCCCTGTTCTGCCAATGCACCTTTGAGGGAAACTCTTGTATCAAGTCCACGTTTGCTGTTACGGATAAAAGGAACAAAATCAATATGGATATGCGGTGTCTGCTCGTCCATGTGCAAATGACTTGAAAACACATACAGGTTCGGATTTCTTTTCTGAAACTGCTCCATAAACTCACATAAAATATCTTTCGCCAACTGCCCCTCATTGCTCTGCACATTCATATCGTCCTTATTGCCAATTTGGAAAATTACCTCATAAAACAATTTCTCCTGCTTTCCCTGGCGTATCTTTTCATAGTAATCGTCAATCTTTCGGTCACTCCGTTTCTGTTTTTCGTTGTATCGTTCCAATGCATCATCAAAAAGAGTATGGTAGACCTCTTTTATATCCGAATGGCAGAACTCCACGTTATCCCTGCTTCGTTCCTTATCCACGTTTTTAGCTGAAAAGGCTCTCGTATTGTGATTGACAGAACCTTTCCCCATCATGCCGCTGATTGTTCTTTCCAATAAACATATCCTCCACATTCTCAATTTTACTGCGCCGATAGGCGCATAGCCTTTGTTACTTTCTGCGAAAGTAACGCAAAAGCACTTTCGACAGGCTACGCTCTATCAAAAGTGCCTTTGCGCCCTGCCGGGGGCTTTCCGCCCTGCGAACGGTGGGAAGCTTGTCGCCGCTTTATCGCTCCTCATGCGTCGGTTTGCGTCGATAGCGTCGATAATTTCTATACCACCCCGCTATCTAAAATACCGTCGCAACCGACGCATATCGTCGCACTTTACATTCTCGGCTCTAACCGTTTCAGAATGATTTTTCTCTCATGCCCCCGCTTATTGTCGTAGAAAATGCCATAGTCATTAAGCAACTGGCTGTTCACCACATTTAATTTGCGAGAAAGCACATTCGCCGATAACTGCATATCCGGCAACTGTTTCAGAAGCTCCGTTGCTGTCCCCTCCCATTCTGGCTTATCCTCTGCCAGTAATTCATTAATTGCTTCAAGCAGTGGGTTCGGCGGCTGTTTCCAAAGTTCTGTTTCCGCTTTTTGAAATTTCCAAATACACTTTTCTCTATCAAACTCGATTGTTAATTCTTGATCGGGTTGGTCACGCCCTACTATATCCATTACTGCCGTATTGTCAGTGCGCTTTTTCTTGTGCATGATGAACGCCCCGTCTGCCGCACCAAGCAGACCGTTTGTGCCGGAAATCATATCAAAACTGTCCTCGGATTCCAACTTGCGGGTGTGATGAACCACCAACAGACAGACACCATATTTATCACTGAATGATTTCAGTTTTGTCACAATCTCATAGTCATTGGAATAGCTGTATTTTTCCCCGC
>WFLY01000092.1 GCA_009177215.1 Bacillota bacterium | reverse complement strand
ATGTAGAGAATATCCTAACGCGTTTGCTTCAAGAGGCAAATGGTGATGCGCAAAAAGCGCAAAAAGGCATTGTATTTATTGATGAGATTGACAAGATTTCAAGACTTTCAGAAAACCGCTCTATTACGCGTGATGTGTCAGGAGAGGGTGTGCAGCAAGCATTGTTAAAGAGGGCTGGCAGAGGTTTTACCATCTCCCGTTTCAGTGTGAATGCCGTGCGTTCGATTATGATATCCCCAATCAGCAGAGTCTGAGGCAGTACCAGAAGCACTAACGCAATAGAGGTCAAGGTTCCCCTGCCCAGCGCAAGCCCAATTGCCGCAACCACTGCGTTGGAGGAAACATTACTGATGATAAAGCCTGCTGCCACCAGCATAGAGCCACTTGTGACAATGGTTGGAAATGCCTGATTTAAGGTCTCAACAATCGCTTCCTTGATTGGCATATAACTTTTCAAATCCATATACCTGCTGGTGATGACAATAGCGTAATCAATGGTAGCTCCCATCTGTATTGCCGACACCACCAGATAGCCAAGGAAATACACCGGTTCCGACAATAGATAAGGCAGTGAAAAATTCATCCAGATACTGCCCTGAATTGTCATTACCAACAGCACCGGCAGACCTGCGGATTGGAAAGTAAACAATAAAATAATCATAACAAACAATGCGGTCAATATAGTAATAATTGCATTGTCCGTACTGAAAGAATCACTCAAATCCCTATTGCTGGTAACATTGCCAACCAAATAAATATCTTCTACAGCATAATACCTTGCCACTGCATTTCTGATATTATTTAATGTCTCATAACTTTCCTCTCCTTCCACCGGCACGTTCAGCTCCAGCACAAAACGGGTGTACTCCTCCCCCAAAAGCTGATTTTTTGCAATACTGATTTGCTCATAAGCGTCCGTCAATGTTTCCTCTAAATCATCTGCGAGCGTAATGTTCCCACTCTCCTTTTGGTCATAGATAAAGAGGAACATATCAATCAACGGCACCTTATACTCCCCTAAATTCCCTGCCAACGCACCATAATTACTGTTATCCACCGCATATGCTGTATAGAGCAGCCTAGCCACCTCCACATCCGTGTCAATCAGCTCGGAAAATTCTCTGGGAGTCAATGTCTGGGTCAATATATAACCTTCCATCGCCTCAATATTGGCAAGCCCCATACAAGAATCTACCTCTTCCAGCTTCTCCAATGCCTTTAATGCTTTTGCTTCCTTATCATAATCGCCGCAGGGAACCAGCACCGCAAGCTGATTTATGACTCCGAACTCCTTATTGACCATGCTGACCGAATATTTATTGGCACTCATAATTTTTGACTCCAAGGTGTTGACATCATACACATAATTTGCCTTAGAGGAAAAATAATAGGAAATTACCAGCGCAATCATCAAAAGCGGAGGCATGATGTAACGAGTGGCAACACAAAACTTCCCTACCGCCGTAATTTTCGGTACAAAGCTCTTATGATGCGAATTGTCAATCGCTCTAGAAAAGGTGAGCAACAATCCGGGCATCAGGAAAAACACGGATAACAAACTTAATACAATCGCCTTCGCCAAAACAATTCCCATGTCATAGCCTATACGAAACTGCATAAACATCATTGCCACCATACCCGAAACAGTTGTAAGCGAGCTTGAGGATATTTCAGGAATCGCCTTACTCAAAGCTACAATAACCGCTTCTCTGGCATCCTTGTCTTCATGTTCCTCCATAAATCTATGACAGAGGATAATAGCATAATCCACAGCAAGCGCAAGCTGCAGCACTACTGCAATAGAATTTGTTACAAAGCTGATTGTTCCGAAAAAATAATTGGTTCCCTTGTTCAATATTGCCGCCACAATAAACGTCATCAGAAATACCGGTATTTCCGCATAAGTAGTGGAGGTAAACAAAAGCACTGCCACAATTACCACACCCGCCAACAGCAATATCATTAACATGTCACTATTTAAGTCAGAAGCGTCTCTCTCCTCCTGCCCTATGTCCGAGCTGTAATACACATCATAATCCGCCAGATAATCCAGCACACCGTTCAAATATTCCTGCGCCTCTTCCGTGTCCGCTTCTCCCTCAAAGGTTACGGAAAACATAGCCTCCATATGCTGATAATGCTCCTCGGTATCGTCAAAATCCAACATACTGACGCCGTCCAGCTCTTTTATAGCTTCCGCAAGCCCCTCCGCTTCATCATAGGTTATATTACAAACCATAATGCGTGCCGTGCCGTATGTAATAAACTGTTCATCCATCAAATCAAGACCCTGTCTGGTCTCCGTGGTATCCGACAGATAAGTTGTCAAATCATTATTTACCTTCACCTTGTTCATGGACAACAGACTGAAAGCAATCAACATAATAAATATCAGATAAAAGCCCTTCCTCTTGTCGACAATGAGAGTTGACAGCTTTATCATAAACGAATCTTCTTTCTTTTCCCCTGCCATAAATATGCTTCCTTCCTGTTCATGTAATATCACTGTAAATCCTTACAACTTACTTTAATTTATGGTTTTCACCATGCGTCTAATCGTGAAAAGGCACCTGCGCTATTCATATTTATCCTTTATGTTGGAGCGTTTTGCACATTGGCACGCAAGCCGGATTTTGGAT
>WFLY01000231.1 GCA_009177215.1 Bacillota bacterium | reverse complement strand
TTGCTGTCAACAAATTATTATTACTGTGATATTAATCTTCCTCATAAACCTTATCCTATCTTATCCTTACCACCCATATAAGGACGAAGAGCTTCAGGGATATTGATACTTCCATCCTCATTTACATTATTTTCCAAAAATGCAATTAATCCTCTGGGGCTTGCGAGTACTGTATTATTTAAAGTATGCACATAGTAAGTACCCTTTTCGCCTTTCGTCCGAATCCCAAGACGTCTTGCCTGAGCATCACCCAAAGTAGAGCAGGAACCTACCTCAAAATATTTCTTCTGTCGGGGACTCCATGCCTCAACATCACAGGATTTTACCTTCAAATCTGCCAAATCCCCGCTACAGCACTCTAAGGTACGCACCGGAATATCCAGACTTCTAAAAAATTCTACCGTGTAGCTCCACATTTTATTATACCACTCCATGGATTCCTCCGGTTTACATAATACTACCATTTCCTGTTTTTCAAACTGATGTACACGATAAACACCCCTCTCTTCAATTCCATGAGAACCTACCTCTTTGCGGAAGCAGGGGGAATAAGAGGTCATAGTCACAGGAAGAGCACCCTCATTTACAATCTGACCTTTAAATTTACTGATCATGGAGTGCTCGGAGGTTCCAATTAAATACAAATCCTCACCTTCTATTTTATACATCATTGCCTCCATCTCCGCGAAGCTCATAACTCCCGTTACAACGCTGCTGCGAATCATAAAGGGTGGAATACAGTAAGTAAATCCCTTATCAATCATAAAGTCTCTTGCATAGCTAATCATTGCGGAATGAATTCTTGCCGCATCGCCCATCAGGTAATAAAAACCGTTGCCGCTGGTTCTTCCGGCGCTTTCCTTGTCAAGACCGTTAATCCTCTCTAAAATATCCGCGTGATATGGAACCTCAAAATCCGGCACCGCAGGCTCGCCGTATTTCTGAATCTCCACATTTTCACTGTCATCCTTACCAATAGGTACGGATGCATCTATAATATTGGGAATTACCATCATAATCTTGTTAATTTTTTCCTGAAGCTCGGTTTCCGTGGCTTCTAGCTCTGCAAGGCGCGCTGCTCCAGCGGCAACCTCAGCCTTTTTACTTTCCGCTTCCTCCTTCTTACCCTGAGCCATTAAACCGCCGATTTCTTTAGAAATGCGGTTACGGGATGCACGAAGGTCATCTGCTTCCTGTTTTGCTTTTCTGCTTTCCAAATCAAGAGCGATTACTTCATCTACTAAGGGTAATTTAGCATCTTGGTATTTCTTCTTGATATTTTCTTTTACAATGTCAGGATTCTCTCTTAAAAATTTAATGTCAATCATGACTTCCTCCATTCTTCCACAGCTTTTGTGTTAATTATCTTAGTCTATTAAATTATACTGACATTATCAGCCTAATCCATTACTTTATCAATAAAAATATTATGAATCTTCACCATATCCTTTAATACTTCTTCTTTCACATCATTGCCAGCCTTATCCTTTAAAATACGAATAATAGGTCTGTCCTGAAAATCCTTATTCTGAGCAACCACTACAGCAAGCTCACCTTCATTGGTAATTACATGAGTACCCGCCGGATATACCGCCGTAAAACCTAAAAAAATATCCACTATTTTCTCGTCAAACAATATGTTTTTAAAGTTCTTTAGATATTCTATGGCTTCATATACCTTGACTTTTTTACGGGTAATGCCACATATCATTTCATCAAAAGCATCACATATATTTACAATTTTACATTCCTCCGGTATCTCTTTAATTTTAAGAGGAAATCCCGAGCCGTCAAGTCTCTCATGGTGATACAAAATAATATTTTTGCTCAAATCGGATATCCAATCCTGATCCTGCAGGGAAGAATATCCATATACCGGATGCTTAATATATTCAAGCTGTTCCTGATGATTAAGGTCGTTCACATCCAACTTGGTAAAATCAATAGTAGTATACCGAAGCCCGATATCATGCAGCAGGCAGCCCACTCCAATATCATGTATCACCTTTTTATCCAAGCCCATTTTTAATGCTGTCAATATAGCAAGGGAACAAATACTGATGGAATGTTCGTAAATATCGGTACTTCT
>WFLY01000211.1 GCA_009177215.1 Bacillota bacterium | reverse complement strand
TGCCAACATCCCGCTTCCCTTGTAGGTTAAATAATATTCGTTATTCTCCTTGCGCACACGCACTACAGGGGTAGCGTTTAAGTAAGCCTGTTCAATATGGTGACAGGGATAGCTTTCCAAATTTTCAGGCAGGGATTTTATTGTAAATTTACGTTCAATTTCCATAGTAATCCTCATTTCTGCACAACGCATATCATTTGCATAAAGTTATTATATCACAATTCAAGGAAAAATTCTAGAAATATAGAGGGAAAATGTTACAAATGTATTGCTGTTTGTTATTGTTCAAACCGTACCAAAGGTTACGCTCCGGTAAGGATGCCGATTCCGGACGGACACGTCCGTGCATCAGACGCCTGAAGTTATAGTAACGAAAGCTGACTTAGAAAGCAGCTTGCCAAAATTGATTGTGTTTTTAAGGTATATTATGGGAATAATACCTCACAGGGATACAACCGTGGTGATTGGCAGTAACAGTTCAGCTATGACTTGCATCAAATAGGCGTGGCGTGCTTGCACGGCTAAGACTATTTGGTGCAAGTCATGAGCGGAGCGCCTTCAAATGAAATAAAAGATGAGCCGCACAAGCGGCGTCAGATGCGAAGCAGCTGCTTTTATGAATGCAGAAGGCTGAACTGTTACGATTGGCATGAGCCTATTCAACAATTAATTGAAATATTTAGAGGAAATGTGTATACTGTCTTTATAGTATGGATAAGGTTGAAAGAAAATCTTTCGACCTTGGAGATAAAATATCGATACGGAAAGGGAAGGGATAAAAGATGAAGAAGATAGCAATTTTTTTTGCGGAAGGCTTTGAGGAGATAGAAGGCTTGGCAGTTGTGGATGTATGCCGCAGATGCGGAATTCACATTGATATGGTGTCCGTGACGGAGGAGAAGCAGGTGATAGGCTCTCATAATATCAAGGTGAATTCCCCATCTGCGGCATACATCCACAACAGCCAATCCTTCTATCTCCTCAGCGCCTTCCGCAAAAAAAATTG
>WFLY01000145.1 GCA_009177215.1 Bacillota bacterium | reverse complement strand
ATTGACACCATAAGACCGATTGACATTCAGGATTACTACAATTCAATCTTAAGCAGCGGAGTTAAATCAAGCATTCTGAAAAATCGTCATCTGTGTATGCATAATCTCTTTGAATATGCGGTGAAACTTGACTTGATTCCGTTCAATCCGACTTCAAGAGTTGAATTGCCGAAGAACGAAAAACACGAAGCTACATTTTACAGCAAGGAATATCTGGACTTCGTATGTACGGAAGATTTCAGCAATCTTATGATATGTTACAATAAAACTTGACACAATCCAAACAATCAAAGTACAATAAAAATAAAGGAGAGTGTCAAAAATGGGAACAGGAAGACAGTATGATGAAAAATTTAAATTGGAGGCAATAAAGCTTGCAAAAGAAATAGGAACCAAAAAGGCATCGGAAGAACTTGGAATACCAAAAAATACACTGGGAGGCTGGATAATCAAAGCGAGAAAAGGAGAGATAGATACAGGTAAAGGAAACAGAAATCCGGAAGAAGCCCTGAATATAGCACAGCAGCTGCAGGAGGAAAGGAAGAAAGTGAAAGCACTTGAAAAAAGAATAAAAGAGCTTGAAGAACTGAATGAATTTCTGGAGGAAGCGTCGGCTTTTTTCGCAGCGAGCCGTCAGAAGTATGCAAAAAGGAAAGAATGAAATTTATAGCCCTGAAGACTGAAGACGGCAGAATAACGGGAAAAATCGCATTCTACTGTAAGGCATTGGATGTATCAAGACAGGGATTTTACAATTATCTTAAATATAAGGAAAAACCATGGAAATACGAAGTTCTGGCGGCGATGATGATAGAAATAAGAGAAGAAGACGAGTATAACGATACATATGGAAGAGTGAGGATGCGAGAAGCACTTTTGCTGAAAAAGGAAAAGGAAAATCTTGAAACAGAAGTTCCCAAAGAACGTACAGTGTACAGAATAATGGAAAAACTGGGAATCTCACACCGTCCGAGAAAACCAAAGGGACTGACAAAAGCAGATAAACAAGCACAGAAATCCGATGATTTACTGAAACGGGATTTCAGGTCTGATGAACCGAATAAAAAATGTGTTACGGACATTACAGAACTGAAAGCGAGTAATGGTAAACTCTATGTTTCCGCAATTTTCGACTGCTATGATTTGCTTGTGTGCGGTCTTGCAATGGGAACCAATATGAAAGCATATCTGTGTACAGAAACGGTTGATAATGCATTAAAACTTCACCCTGAACTCAATGGAGCAATCATTCATTCCGATCGTGGAAGTCAGTACACAAGTGACGAATACAGGCGTAAAATAGCCGCATACGGTCTGAAACAGAGCATGAACAGTGCCGGTGGAAGATGTCATGACAATGCTCGATGCGAAAGTATGTGGGCAAGAATGAAAGTTGAATTATTCTATTCACGAAATGATAAGCCCGAAAACTATACGGTTGAGGAACTTAAAACAAAAATCTGGCGTTATTACATGAGTTACTGGAACAACCGCCGTATATGTTCTGCAAACGGCGGTCTTCCTCCTACGATTAAACGCAGACGTTATT
>WFLY01000021.1 GCA_009177215.1 Bacillota bacterium | reverse complement strand
CTCCCTTATAAGGACCATAACCATCAAAAACAGTGTTTAAGATACCGTTTCCCTTGGTGTCGGTCATAAATTCACCGCGGTAGCCGATAAGTCCACGGGCGGGAATGGAGAATTCCAGACGGGTATAGGTGCCGCCGGATATAGTACCCATGTTACGGAGTTCACCTTTTCTCTGTCCCAGCTTTTCGATAACCGCACCGGCATATTCATTTGGAACATCAATATATGCAAGTTCCATTGGCTCTAAACGTTTACCGTTTTCGTCATTCTTGTAGAGTACCTCTGCTTTGCTTACGGCAAATTCAAAGCCCTCACGACGCATATTTTCAATCAACACGGACAAATGAAGTTCTCCACGTCCGGAAACCTTGAAACAGTCTGCTGCATCGGTCTCCTCCACACGCAGGGATACATCGGTATTTAACTCCCGGAAAAGTCTGTCGCGCAAGTGGCGGCTGGTAACGAACTTACCCTCCTGTCCTGCAAGAGGAGAGTCGTTTACCATAAATTGCATAGCAATAGTGGGTTCACTGATTTTCTGAAAAGGGATAGCGGTAACATTTTCGGGAGAGCAGAGAGTGTCTCCGATGCGTATATCACTAATACCGGATATTGCCACGATGGAACCTATAGTAGCCTCTTTTATTTCAACTTTATTTAAACCGTCAAATTCATAGAGCTTGCTGACCTTAACCTTAATCTGCTTGTCCGGCTCATGATGGTTACAGATAATCACGTCCTGATTAATTCTAATAGTACCGTTATCAACCTTTCCCACGCCGATACGACCTACATATTCATTATAGTCTATGGTACTGATGAGTACCTGAGTTGCTGCTTCAGGATCGCCTTCAGGTGCAGGTATATAGTCTAAGATTGTCTCAAATAATGGTTCCATGCTGGTACCGGGTTCTGCCGCCTCAAGAGAAGCAACGCCCGTTTTGGCAGAGGCAAATACAAAGGGACAATCCAGTTGAGAGTCATCTGCGTCCAGTTCTAAGAATAATTCTAAGACCTCATCTACAACCTCATCAGGTCTTGCTTCAGGGCGGTCAATCTTATTGATGCATACAATAACAGGGAGCTTTAACTCTAAAGCTTTTCTGAGGACAAATTTTGTCTGTGGCATGGCACCTTCAAAAGCGTCTACTACCAGAATGACCCCATTAACCATTTTCAAAACACGCTCAACTTCTCCGCCGAAGTCGGCATGACCGGGGGTGTCAATAATATTGATTTTAGTGTTTTTGTACATAACTGCGGTATTTTTCGAGAGGATGGTGATACCTCGCTCGCGCTCAATGTCATTTGAGTCCATAATGCGTTCAGCAACCTCCTGATTTTCTCTGAATACGCCGCTTTGTTTTAATAGCTCATCAACCAGAGTAGTTTTGCCATGGTCTACATGAGCGATAATTGCAACATTTCTAACATCTTCTCTTTTTTGCTTCATTAAATTAAACCTTACCTTTCTTGGTAAAATAATTGTCGATATTTGTCATAAATTGCATAAAAATGCTATATGTTGTTGTGATTTATCGAATCCTGTCAAGCAATTTTTCTGTCGGATTTTCAAACTGCTATAGTATAGCACTAATTATTTACAAGTGCAAGCAAAAAGGGCGGATTTACTGAATATTTTAATAATTTATTAGTAATAATTATATGGAAAAGAATGTAAATTTACGCGGATATTGACGATATGCGCGATGAAATCTGGTACTAATTTTAAACTAGATAGAGTATAAATAATATTGTATTACAGGTTTTATTACCGGAAAAAGTCTTAAGGTGTAAGAAGGGAGAACAAAAATGACAGATAAGGTAATTGAAAACAATCAGGTAACGGTTATGGGAGAAATAGTGAGCGATTTTTCTTATAGTCATGAAATTTTTGGGGAAGGATTTTATATGGTGGATGTGAAGGTAGAGAGACTCAGCGATAGTCATGACATTATTCCTATTATGGTGTCAGAGAGACTTCTTGATGTTTCGGCAAGCTATATAGGTATGCTCATTTGTGTAAATGGGCAGTTCCGTTCCTATAATCGCCATGAGGAGAGAAAAAACAGATTGGTGCTTTCCGTGTTCGCCAGAGAGGTGGAATTCTTGGAGGAAGTCGAGGAGAGCTCTAAAACGAATCAGATTTATCTGGATGGCTATATATGTAAAGAGCCTATTTACAGAAAAACTCCTCTGGGAAGAGAAATTGCAGACTTGCTGCTTGCGGTAAACCGTCCTTATGGAAAATCAGATTATATACCATGTATTTGTTGGGGAAGAAATGCCCGCTATGCTAATGGCTTTAAGGTGGGAGAGCGTTGTGCCATCTGGGGTAGAATCCAAAGCCGTGAATATATGAAAAAGCTGGATGAGGAGCATGTGGAGCGGAGAGTAGCATTTGAGGTGTCGGTTAGTAAGCTGGAGCTTTTAAATGAGGAAGATGTAGTAGCAGAAGAAGCCTAAATTACAAAAAGTTGCCAAAGTAGGAAAAATATGATATATTTATAAACGATAGTATAGTAACGTAACAAAGGTTGCTTTGGCGGCGGAATGTGAGGAATTATGGCAGAAGGTTTGATTCATATTTATACGGGTGATGGGAGAGGAAAGTCACCGGCAGCTCTGGGACGTGCAGTTTTAGCGGCAATAGAAGGTAAAAGAGTCGTAATCATTCAGTTTCTGAAAGGAAAGGGGCTGGGAGACGGCGATTTTTTGCGCAGAATGGAGCCGGAGATTAAGGTATTCCATTTTGAGAAAGCTGATGAAAATTTCGAGGAGCTTTCAGAAGAGAGAAAGCGGGAGGAAATTTTCAATATTAAGAATGGTATCAACTTTGCCAAGAAGGTATTGACCACGGGGGAATGTGATTTACTGATTTTGGATGAAATGCTTGGACTTGTGGAGAAAAATATTATTTCGGTAGAGGAAGTCAAAGGGCTTTTAGAATTTCGCGATGAAACAGATATTATTTTGACGGGAATCACCCTGAACGATGAAATCTGCGTGCTTGCGGATCAGGTTTCAAAAATAGAAACGGTAAAGTTCAAGGTTTGGGAATAAACCCGTTGACAGATGTATAGGAAAATGCTATCATACATTCATATTAAGTATATTG
>WFLY01000066.1 GCA_009177215.1 Bacillota bacterium | reverse complement strand
GATGATGTATCTACATGGGGAGCAAGAATGCAGTGCGAAGCTACTGGTGCATGGGAAGTATTTGCAGTTAAAGTTGGAACAGCAAAAGAAATGAAAGCAATCAACAAATTGGTTGAATTCCCTGATTTTGCATGTACAGGAGACGGCTGGGGTCAGAATGGCTTTGCTATGCCTCAGGAAGTGATTGATGCTTTAGTTCCCGGTTCCGTAGTATCTATTTCTTACACCAGTGAGACAGGTGATCTTTGGGTAGTTATGAACGAAGCAGCAGCAGGCTGGTCGAGAGTTGGTCAGGGTAACGCAGACGGAAGCGGAAGCGACAGTGCAGCATTCAATGGAAGTGTCTGCCAGGTAACCTATGAGCAGATCGCAGCAGTATGCGGTGATGATGTATCTACATGGGGAAGCACTATGCAGTGTGAAGCATCCGGCGCATGGGAAGTATACAGTGTAACAGTAGGCCAGTCAGCAGAATAAGGGAAAAGGAGGATATTAAAACATGATTAACATGAAAATACGTAAAAGATTACTTGCATTAGGGCTTAGCGTAGCAATGATTGCTTCTCTGACAGCTTGTGGAGGTGGAGATACAAGCACCAATGCACCGGCAGCATCCAGCGGTGAAACACAGGCGGACACACCTGCCGATGATCAGGGAGAGTCTGAGGATACAGCAGCACCGGCAAACACCGGCGAAACAAGAACTATTAAGATCGGTACATGGTATGACCATTATTATGACAGTACTCATGGGGATATCCATGATGATCCCAGCGTAGCAGATGAGGAATTGGCACAGGCTCATTTTGATGTCGTGAAGGAAGTGGAAGAAAAATACAATGTCAAGATTGAGTTCGTCAACCTGACCTATACTGGTATTGAAGAGTCTATCAATACCTCTATCCTTGCCGGACAGCCGGACTGTGATATTTATGAGGTAGATTTAAGTTTTGGTATCGGAGCGGCTTTAAACGGATATGCAACCAATATGGAAGATATTCTTCCTGCCGACAGCGATCTGTTTAATGATCAGATGGTATTTTCACCGGTAGATATTGGTCTTGACGAAGGGGTTTATCTGTTCCAGTCAAACAGTGCAGAAATGCTTCTTGCAAATACTTATATGCTTGCTTATAATAAGCAGATGCTTGACGAGGCAGGTTTAGAAGATCCTAATGAGCTTTATGCAAAAGGCGAGTGGACTTGGGATAAGTGGAGAGAGTATATGCTTGCACTTACACAGGATACAGATGGAGACGGTGTAACTGATGTTTATGGTTACGGTTCTCGTTGGGATTTCCTCGTATATAACCTTCTTATGAGTAACGGTACCGCAATTGCAGCCGGTGAAACCGAAAGCTTATCAGCACCTGAAGTAACAGAAGTGCTTGACTTTATTTATAATATGTACAATGTTGATCATGTGGCAAATCCTTGGAACAGCGATGACTTTGATTATAACCAGAACTGCTACATGGACGGAAGAGTTGCATTCTGGATTGATGCGGCATGGATTTCTTCCGCAAATGAAGATGCAAATCTTGAGTTTGATGTAGTATGGTGTCCTTGGCCTATCGGTCCTTCCGGTGACGAGTCTACCAACAAGTTTAAGAACGTTTCTTCCGGTAATGCGTGGATGATTCCGGCAGGTGTTCAGGATCCGGAGTTTGTTTACAACGTATTTTATGATTGGCAGAACTGGTATCACGGAGATACCGATTACCGTGACGGTGATCTGACATGGTGGGAAGACTGTGCAATCACAGAAGAAAATTATGCAGTTATGGAATACATGGGAGCAAGAGGTGCTTTTGACCTTTGGAATTCCCTTGGCCTTGACTGGGATTGGTCTCAGTTGTTAAATGGTGAAATGACAGCTGCACAGTTCCAGGAGACCTACAAGCAGAACGTGCAGGATGCACTGGATGCGTTCTACAAATAAGGAACCGTGGTAAATAACAAAGTCTGCGGGAATTAAATTTACGCCCGTATCCGTATGGGTACGGGCGTTTTTGTGGAAAAAACTATATTTTTGAAAGAAAGATAGCAGGAAAGAACAGGATTTTTATGTTTCGAAGTGGCAATTTAT
>WFLY01000177.1 GCA_009177215.1 Bacillota bacterium | reverse complement strand
TGGGCAGAGAAACAGAAAAAGTAAGGACCGGTTTTTATATCGAGAAGGAAATGCTTGAAACGGCAGACGGGCTGCTGGCTGCGGCCAACGTGCGCTCACGGAATGAGTTCGTGAATGAGGCACTGAAATTTTACTGCGGTTATCTGAAATCCAGAAAGGCAGAGGACTATCTGCTGCAGTCCCTGTCCTCCGTGCTGACCAGCACCGTGCAGGACAGCGAGAACCGTCTGGCCCGGATGGACTTTAAAATTGCAGTGGAGCTGTCAAAGCTGTCCCAGATCATCGCATACACCCATGACGTGGACGAGGAATCGTTGCAGAAGCTCCATGCAAAATGCGTGGAGGAAGTAAAACGGATCAACGGCGCAGTAAATTTTGAGGATGCGTACAAGTACCAGAGGCGGGAAAACTGACAGCAAAAAAAACAGCTGGATCTGAATGCAAAGGAGTGGGGCATCATGCCTAAAATTATTTTTACCTCCCGCTACCTTCGGGATGCGTATCCAGAACAGCTGGAGAACTATGTCCGATTGACAATCTGGTGCGGACAGGGCTTATCACAAAAGAACAACGCTGGCGGGAGAACGGCGGGCGGAACAGCCTGCTTTTTACGCTGAAAGGCGACTGAATCTGAAAAAAGAAATGCCGCCAAGGGGGGAGTGCGAACTTTTGGCGGCATAAGGAATATGCCATCGTGACACAAGCAGCGAAACTATCACTTTATATAATATTTTACCGGCAGAGAAAAATATGCAGTTACTGGACAGCCGGACTCCTTAAAGGCTGATCCCTGAGCGTGCAAGGAAATAGCGACGCTTATCCATAAGTTCCTGCTGTTTTTCCCCAGGCAGGCTCTGGAATATATCCTGGTAGTCCAAGTCTGCAAGGGGTGTGCCTTTGGAGAGGAGCCGGGTGGTGAGCAATTCATTCAATAAATCGTTGAACAGGTCGTTAGCAGATATGAAGATGTCTGCCTCGTAAAACCCAAAAGGATAGTGGTAATCCTGGAGTTTTACAAAGCCGTACTTACCAGCATCAAGGACAATAAGGTCAATGCTGTATATTTCCTTAAATGCCTCCATGACTTTTTGGCAGCCTGCCCGCTTCTCATCGGTGATGCGCAGCTGTTTTTTGGTAGCCGTAATATGCTCCTCGGTTTCCAGCCTGACAATTTCTTCCTCCAGGAAATCAAGTTTCAGGTCAATGTCAGCCTTGGAGTTGGCGGTGGCGGCATGTTGAAGGAGTTCCAGCTCTCCGGAATAAAAAAATCAAGACCGGGAATCCTGCTGCGTGTTATATGCAGTGAACAGGATAAGGAAAAAATGATATCCCTTATCTTCCGCCATACAACAACACTCGGCATCCGGGAAACCGTATCACACCGCTATACTTTAGAACGGGAAATCAAAACGCTTGAAACCCCATATGGTCCGGTCCGGGAAAAAACAGCTGCCGGATATGGCGTGACACGTTCAAAATTTGAATATGACGATTTAACCCGCATAGCGAAAGAAAAAGGTATCTGCATGGAAGAAGTCAAAAGATTGATAGAGGACATAAAATGGACAACGAAAAAGCAACTTTAGAAAGCCAGCTTTATAATGCTCCCTGTATGATAGAAGATACGGAAGAAATGTTCTGGCTGCGGGAAACGGATGATTATCAAAGTAAAATATCTCTCGGAAATGCTTTAGCTTCGCAATACCGATTTCAGGATGCCATTGCCGCCTATTTATCCGCAGAATCCATACGGAGCGATGATCCTATGCTCTATCTGCGGCTGGGAGGCGCCTGCCTTACCATGCGTCAGTTTGATGCGGCGCTGGCCGCTTACAACCGTTCCCTTTCCCTTGGAATTTCCCGGAAGACAATTGCTTACCCAATCGGCATATGGCATTATCTGATGAAAGATTATGAAAATGCTGCAAAATGGTTCATGGAATGCCTTCCCTGTGATGATGAAATGGCTATCGCTGTTATCTATTGGCATACATTGAGCTGTCTGCGGATGAACGCAGAAACTCCTTTGCTTAAAAAATACCATCCTGATATGGCGGTAGGGCATCATACCGCCTACCGACTTGCCGTGTCTGCCATGTCAGGAGAAGAAAGTCTTGAAAATGCCAAAATGCAGACAGAACAGCTGCAAAGCGACCTTGACTATGTGATCGCCGCATATGGAATAAGCGTTGCCTTTGCTTGCAAAGGGCAAATAAAAGAATCCCGCAAATTGTATGAACATCTGCTTTTGCGGGATTCAGTCTGGCCATGTGTGTCATACCTTGCTGCATGGGGAGATGTAGTATAATGCGTTCCTGGACAGCGAGATGGAGCAGATCCTGTGTTTTGACAGCACCTTGAATACGGAAACTTTCTGCACCTGTTGCAATTTGTCAAGGACTTTTTTATCATTTCACATTGACAAACTTCAATATGTGAATATAATAGTGGTATAGACAGAGTTAAACGGGAGGTGTGAGAACTGATAGACGAAAGAAAGATACCAACGGTTTTTAAGGCTTTTTGTGATGAAAACCGTATTCAAATCTTGAAGCAGTTACAAACAGGAGAAAAGTGCGCCTGTGTACTGTTGGATAATCTGCATATTTCTCAACCGACATTATCACATCACATGAAAATTCTTTGTGATTCGGGTATTGTGGTTATGCGGAAAGAGGGAAAATGGGCGCATTATTCCATTTCGCCGGAGGGTGCTGAATATGCGTCTGAATGTCTGCAAGCCCTTACATCAATAAATAATTCCGGCAATGATAAGTCATGTTGTGATAAGTAAAGGTATTTGCTTTCCCTCATGGCTTATAAACACAAATATATATTGATATATTTCAATATTTCTATGAATGGAGATTTGTTATGGAAACATTAAAAACAGGGTGGAATTTTTTTCAAGATGAAATTCTTGGTATGCAATGGCTCAACCGCTTAATCGGCAGACTGCTTGATACTTGCGGTTTAGACACTACTGGTAAAATAGGCGGAACAGTCCAGTTTTTTCTTTACGATACAATTAAAATCATGGTGCTTTTAGGCGTTTTGATTTTACTGATTTCGTATATTCAAAGTTATTTTCCGCCGGAAAGGACAAAGAAAATTCTTGGGAGATTTCATGGTATCGGAGCAAACATTATAGCGGCTCTGCTTGGTACGGTAACGCCGTTCTGTTCCTGTTCATCAATCCCGTTGTTTATCGGTTTTACAAGTGCCGGACTACCATTGGGTGTAACATTTTCCTTTTTGATTTCTTCTCCTATGGTTGACCTCGGTTCGCTTGTATTGCTAATGAGCATATTCGGGTGGAAAGTCGCAATAACCTATGTTGTACTTGGGCTTGTTATTGCTGTTGTCGGCGGCACAATGATTGAAAAACTGAAACTTGATAATTGTGTGGAGGAATTTATACGCAACGGAAGTTCTATTGATGTGGATCAAGAGAAACTGAGTTTTAAAGACCGCATGAAATACGCATGGGAACAGGTTGTATCTACTGCAAAAAAAGTTGCCCCGTATGTTTTAGTAGGTGTCGCTATCGGCGCATTTATCCATAACTGGATACCCGAAGATTTTATTGTGCGTGTTCTTGGAACGGGCAACCCGTTAGGTGTTATCATTGCTACGATTGCGGGCGTTCCTATGTATGCGGATATTTTCGGAACAATCCCGATTGCCGAAGCACTTTTAGCAAAAGGCGCACAACTTGGGGTTGTCTTGTCCTTTATGATGGGCGTAACTACTTTGTCTTTGCCGTCTATGATTATGCTGCGTAAAGCTGTTAAACCCCGACTTCTTGGCATTTTTATAGCAATCTGCACTATTGGCATTATACTTGTTGGTTATTTCTTCAACGCAATTCAATTCTTGATTGTATAATTGCTTGGGGAAACAAAAATAAATCAAAACACATGGAGGTAAATTTATTATGTCATTATTTGGAAAAAAGAAAGAAGAAGAAAACAAAGTCCCTGCTTGCGCCTGCAACTCCGGCTGTCCTACGTCCGAAGTAACAGAGATTACAAGCGATTGCTATCCCGAAGCAGAAAACAGTATTTGTTGTATTAAAGTCTTAGGATCGGGGTGTGCTTCCTGCCACGCACAACTTGAAAATGCAAAGGAAGCTGTTATGAATATGGGGCTTTCGTTGGAAGTAGAGTATGTAACTGATTTACAGAAAATTATGAAATATGGCGTTATGAGTATGCCCGCCCTTGTTGTCAATG
>WFLY01000279.1 GCA_009177215.1 Bacillota bacterium | reverse complement strand
AGTCCCATTCCCGATTTATTTTCATCCCACATATTTCTGCATAATGTTCTATACGCAGTCTTGCAAACTCTTCTATATTAATTGACAAGGTACAGTCATAACTATCATCAAATTTCTTAATCTCTTGCAAATATACGGTATTATTTTCCAACGCTTCCTTAGAATAATTTATTCCGTCAATCACTTTATTTGAATAATATTTGTATAATTTTGAAGGCATACTGCCATGCCTTCTAAGACTAAACTCCTCCCATGTCATTTCATCCAGTTCTTTATATGTATATCGTCCTCCGCATACATAATAATAGGGATCTGGTTTCTCTGGTTCAGGTTTTCGAAATCCTTCCTGTAAATAAACATCTTCTTTCATGCTGCCTCCTGCATGTAATCGCTGTCTTATCCACCTGACAGCTTATCTGCGCGCTCTAAATCCATATTCCTTCTTTAATCTCTCAAAAATCTCAAAAGCTACCGGACAAATCTCTATCACATCTAATACACTAAGCAAACTTGACAATCTCTCTGGCTGATCAGTATATGGATATTTTTTGCAACTATCCGGTTTGCAGTCTCCCAATTTGCAATTTCCGTCTTCCTGTAAGAAATCACAGGGCTTATGCTTAGTTTGGTAGTTCATGTCATATTCTTCTTTTTCCAAGTAAACATCCACAAACTGCTCCGGTGTGATTCCTAAGTATTGCGCATCCCTATCAATATCTTCTGTAGGAATACTCCCCTTATACATTTTGCAGCAGTTTCTCCATTTACTGCAATCATAATCAGCAAATAATTCTTTATGTAAACGTAAAAATTGTTCGTCTAGCTCATCCTCGTCTGCATGACATTTCAGGAAGGTACGAAACTTAAAATTTTCGTTTTCTTTTTTCTTGGCTTCTGCACTTACTTTATCTGGTTGTATCATACATTTATTCCTTTCATAATTATAATCGACTCTAATATGTCACATTCCTGTCGAAGTACAGCCTTTATGTAAAGCTTTACATAGAGACTGCAACTCTACCTGATCCAACAGTTCTCCCACCCTCACGGATTAGGTTGGGAGAACCTTGTGTGCCAAATAGCGTATTTTAGGGTTTTTCTGTCATTAGATTTTCTGAAATTGTTGATTTTCTCTGTGTTTTCAAAATTTTTGTAGCCATTTTGTAGCCAAGAATACCCTTTCATTTAATATATGCATTCATCAAAACCACCTAAAATTACCCAATTATTT
>WFLY01000077.1 GCA_009177215.1 Bacillota bacterium | reverse complement strand
TATGTTCCTTATGCGAGGGTATTAGGATTTCGTAAGGCTGCGTCTCCTCTGCTTGGCTCTATCAAGGAGCACTCCTCTATTCCGCTAATCACAAAGCTTGCGGACGCTGAAGGTCTGCTGGTGCCTGAAGCTTACCGTATGCTCCTAAAAGAGCTTAAACAGGGAAGCGTTTACGAGAGCATCAGAGCGACAAAATCCGGCTCCCCCATGCGCAACGAGCTGCAGCTTCCCATAGTGATTATATAGTTTTGTAACATACTAAAGGAAGCTGCGCTGCCCATGCTCATGCCGTCACTCAGCCATGCCTGTAAAACAGGCATAGAGCGGTCGGAACGCTGAACTGCGTGAGCAAAACCGTCTGTATGCGCAGCAACTGGAGCTTTGAGCCAAAAGGCGTAAGAACGTGAGAGCCTCTATCTTGAAATCCGCAGAATCCGGCATGATTTAAAAAATCATCTTTCTGGGCTTCTTGGAATGGTTCAGACTGGGCAGATCAGCGAGGCAAAGAAATACATAATGCAAATGTTAGATGTTGGCGCC
The DNA here is from genome assembly GCA_009177215.1 of Bacillota bacterium. GTDB lineage: Bacteria > Bacillota > Clostridia > Lachnospirales > Lachnospiraceae > Acetatifactor. The sequence goes on along the minus strand of WFLY01000077.1, from coordinate 4,457 downwards.
GGAGATCGTCCGAAGGAAGTTTCCCGCAGCGGTAATATAGTGTGTTAGCCATAGTTTTAGGAAACTTACTGGAAAACGCACTGGAAGCCTGCCGGGATATTCCAGACGAAAAAGGATAATATCGGTCACTATCTGACTACAAAAGACGTTACCATATATTACGGTCTTGGGCTTTTATCCATAAACCATGCCGTCGTAAATTATCATAGGCAAATGGATATAACTGCCTGAATGCCTTTTTTCCTGCTTTTTATCCCCATGCGTTCATATGGCGGCGGCTTACATTTGTAAGACAGCCTGTATTTTATCCTGCCAGATTAGAATATCCTGCTTATATTGATCCCGCAGGCTGTCCGGCAGTTCATCATTAAGCTTGCAAATATCATCATAATCTTTTCGTGGCAGCAGTTCCCTATTTTCATAAAACCACTGCCAGCGCCAGTTACGCAGTCCTATCTGCATAAAATATTTTGCATTCACATTCATAATAGCAGAAATATATTTCAATAATATTACCTTAGTAGAAAACGACTTTGTGCTGCAGAAAACGGAAAAATCTAAAAGCCTTCTTCCACGCTTCGTACCCATTCCCTTACTTTTTCAACAAGTTCCTGTTTCCTTTCAAAATGCAGGTAATGCCCGCCATCCAATCGTAGCACTTCACTCTTATCCGTTTCTGTAATTACTTCCCTGTGCAATGTTTCCCATGTTTCCAGTAACTCACAGTTATCCTTTGAAACGAACTGCAATACCGGAACTGTTTCAGGAAATTTCATATCCCTTACAGACTCCAGACTATCCTCCATATGCCCTATTTCATTCATAATATCTTTGCTGTATGCGAAATCCATAGACAAAATGCGGAATACTTCCAACTCCCTTTCTGAATATGGATAAGAAGTATCTGCATAGATTGCATTTTCCGGATGCCCTATGGAACATAACCGGGTAATTCCTAACACATTTATTGCTTTCTGGAAATACGCTGATAACTTATTCAATGCCACCATGCTGATCGGGAGCGGCTCTTCATCGGACTGTTTGGGCACAGACGGATCAATCCCTATAAAGCCCTTTACTTCCTGCGTATAAGCATTCGCCCAGTACAGTGAATACAACCCGGAGAGCGAATGTGGCATTAAATAATACTGATCACAGCCTAACTTTTGGGTACACTCATGCAGTTCTTCCACAACACCGCTAATTTCCCGTTCCGTTCCAACCCTGTCGGAAATCCCATATCCAAACGGCTCTATGGTAATAACCCTGAAATCCTCTGACAGTTCTTCCGCCAGTGGAAGAAATTCCAGAATAGGCGAAGGCGATCCCCAACCGGGCAGCAATATGATTGTTGTTTCGTTATCCTCCCCCTTTATATCCACCACCATATTATGCCCATTCACTTCAATAACCGTTCCATATGCAGCTTCAATTTTGGACTGTTCTGCTTTCTTACAGAAAAAATTCCAAATCATCAATACTGCAATAACTCCCAATAAAATCAAACCTGCCCATTTCATAATTTTCAATATCTTTTTTCTCATGTTCCTTTCCTCCTTCTCTTTTACAATATGTTTTGGCATACAATAAATCTCTGAAAATACAATTTTCTTGATCCTGTCATAGCTGGTTGTATTTCTGACTTCCCTGTTCTCTTCAATCAACTCTGAAGCATTATCAATGCATATCACTTATCCTAATCTGCATTACTTCCATAATATTCCTCTTTAATCAGAAATTTTTTAAGCGCCTCTCTTCCACGCCGCAGTCTGGTTTTTACTGTTTGAGGATTCATCTGAAGCAGATTCAGGTATCCCTGTTGAACCATTCACGGTACAGTGCTGCCATATGCCCCGACATAATCCCCGTCAGAATTATACATCTTCATCACGTTTCTCATATAAGCCTGTTCTCCACCGAACAGCTCATACATCATTTTTTCCTGTGGTGACATTTTGGCATTGCTACTTCCATAACCAAAAATTCCATTTGAAAAAGAATTAATATTCAAAGACATAGTTCACACCTCCTTTTCATAACAATAGCAAATCCACATTGATGTCATACAAATAACTGCTTTTCCCATAAACTTTTAGATAGCGGATATAACAGGTACGGAAAGATATATTCATTTACCTTTCCTACAATCACCATTAATGCTCCTGTGCATTGGCGAATTGTCTTTTCCTCTTTGCTGTCCTTCTATTCTTCGCTTTATCTCAAATAATAGCAAAATATGGTTATACTTCAATTACCCTTGCAGAAAATGAACTGTTTTTGCAGAAAACGGCACAAAAAAACCTTTCAGACACGCCATACCATTCTGAAAGGCTTTTTCTTATACTTAATTTTCTTGTTCAACGCAAGCTTTGATTTATCATGATTGCCACATTAACTATTAAATCTTAATCCTCTTTCCGCTTCGGTCTCTTCGGCTGGTGACCAATTCCAGAACAAATTGGGGGCCATCCACACCTAACCTTTTCAACCTCATTACGGGCAATTCTCTCCACTACCCTTAGCGCCTTAACGCTGATTTTTTCTTTTCCTTTCATTTTACCCTTACCTCCTGTTTTATTATTCTTGCCAGACACATCAAGAACGCACATAATATGATAGCCACTGACATATAGCCAATATACAAAATATCAGCTTTCAAATAAACTAAGACAGCAATTACTATTACTTCCATTAAAATCAGCAGCCTTGCCGCTTTCTTAGACTCTCGCAATTCACTTTTGCTCATATTCATATTAGGGTGGTTTATTGTCCCCATTATGCAGATTAAAAACATTGCAAGAAATAGCAACCCATACATAACAGCCTGATTTCTGCAAAGTATAGGTACAATCTGCATAATTGCAATATAAAATATGACCGTCCCTAGATAACACTGCCAAAATTTATTCGCATGAAATCCCCCTGTCCGTTTCCTCAATGAAAGAAAGAACACCATAAAACAAACGGTGTACAGGAATTGCCTGAATATCAACCCTAAAAGCAACATGGTTCCAACTGTTACAGCATTTTCAACCATAGCTATTAAGGCATATTCGTAATATTCACAATTTGTTTTGCTTATTATTTTCTGCATTTCCATATGATTGACAATCTTTAATGCCATCTTCTCTATCATAAACATGCCTCCTTAGTTATTCAGTATGAATTATACATTAAAAAAATCAAGACAGTTTGCAGAAAATGGACTATTTATTGCAGAAAACGGCACAAACTAGTTTTAAAGCCAATCATTTTAACATTGCATTCATGCAGGAATAATAATTGAAAAGAAAAATTCTTTATTCTTATCTTCAATGACATATACACCACCATATTTTTCAACGATTTTTAACACATTCTTGATTCCTACACCATGTTCATCAACGCTTGATGTTTTCGTAGATTTTATCTCACCATTCTCATAAACGACATCATAATTAAATGTATTTTTAACAGCAATAATTATCATATCATCTTCTTTAACAAACTTGAACTTAATTACCTTTTTATCCTCACATGCTTCAATAGCATTGTTCAGAAGGTTGGCAAGGATAGTAACCACATCCTCATCTTTTATTTTCAGCTCTGAAAGATCATTTACCCTGAATACAAAAACAATTCCCTTTGCTTCTGCCTCTTGGTACTTTGTATTCAATATGGCATTTACGATTACATTATTGGTGTTAATGGCATCCGGTTCATTATTAAGAGAGCCATAAATCTTTTTTACATATTCCTCTAATTTGGAATATTGTTTTTTGTCCAGCAAAGATTCTATACATGAAATCTGATTTTTATATTCGTGTGTCTTTCTTTTCTGGTTATCAAAGTTTTCAGAAATAGACCTGTACATTTCCAACTGGTTTTTCGCCTGAATTTGAAAAACCTTGTTTTCATGCATCTTCATTTCTCTTTCCACAATATCGTTAATTAGATAAAACACTACGATATTCATTCCCACCATTCCAAATGCAATAACGGAAAGCAAATTTGCCTGCTCTGTTGTTTGCACATATTCAAAAACAGATAACATTGCTGAAATAGCTGCTATGGTAAAAACAGGAAAAAACAGAAACCTTAACCATTCTGTATCCAGCATCATTTCCATTGACTTTTTTCCAAACTGTTTCCTTATAACAAGAATGAGAAAAAATAGAATTACTTTCACCAATAGATATGCCAAAACCGCTCCAATCCCATACTGTTGCTCTGACAACTTCCTGCCCAAAGATAACCGTCCAATAATCAAAATTGTCAGTTAGTCCACTGCCAGCAGCAACGAACCAAATAGTATTGCCAAAGGAAAGGATTTTTTCACGCTAATTCTAACATGCGAAAACATAAATACTGAAAATACAGACATCGCAATAAACTTCCGTATTAGGAAGTAATAACATAATGCACACGAATAAAAACACATTCTCCTACGCAACAGCAAACCCTGTATTAAATTGGTC
>WFLY01000233.1 GCA_009177215.1 Bacillota bacterium | reverse complement strand
TGAATACGAAAAGAGGTATCTGAAGAAATTAAAAGATTTGGAGAGACCAGCAGGATAACATAACAGATGTTATAGAGAAAAGTTCACGTTTAACTTGTACTTTTTCTTGACACAGTACCAATTAGTTTTATCTTTGAACATGCGGAAGAACTGGAGGTAGATGCGGACTGTTATTCCCTGTGGGGCGGGAGCGCCGGTGCAAGGATGGCGGCGTATCTCGGAAGCTATGGACCGGCAGCTTTTGGCGGGGACGAACTGTCTGGTTCGGGTACAGTGGTCATGCAGTATACCGGTCATTCTGAATATATGGAGAGTGACCCGCCCACCTATGTATGCGTGGGGGAGAACGATAGCATTGCAAGCTGGAGGACGATGGAAAATCGCCTGGAGAGGATGAGTGCATTGGGGATTGACACGGAATTCCACAAATATCCGGGGCTTGGACATGGTTTTGGCCTTGGGACAGGAACCGTGGCAGAAGGCTGGATAGAGGATGCAGTCGCATTTTGGGAAAAACATATGTAGGAGTGGATGCGAACTATGAAAGGAGTTTTACGATGAAAAAAATAATGGGTTTAATGCTGAGTGTGTTGATGATCTTCAGCCTTGCAGCTTGCGGCAGTCAGGATGGAGGCAATCAGGGGTCTGCTCCCCAGTTGGCAAACGAGGGAAGTGGAGCCGAAAACCTGCAGAATCCTTCCGGGCAAATAGAAGCACCTGTGAAGGACGCGGATGGTTCTTCTACAGAGACATCAGTGGAGAGCGTGGAAGCAACAGAAGGTAAAACATTGGTGGTATACTATTCGGCCACAGGATATACAGAAAGAGTTGCAAATTATATTGCAGAGGCAACAGGCGGCGAGCTGTTCAGGCTGGAGCCGGTGGAGGAATACAGCAGCGCTGACCTGGACTGGACTAAGAGAGACAGCAGGGTTTCACGTGAGTATGCGAACCCGGAGGAGAGAGCGATGGAACTTGTGGCATCCACTGTTCCGGATTGGGAATCCTATGACACTGTTTTTATCGGATATCCGATCTGGTGGGGTATTGCGGCATGGCCGGTGGACAGATTCATTGCAGACAATGATTTTACGGGAAAGACGGTGATTCCTTTCTGCACCTCGTCTTCCTCCGGGCTGGGAGAGAGCGGCGAATTACTCAAAGAGGCGGCAGGAACAGGAGAATGGCTTACCGGTGAAAGATTCCGTTCTGGTGCTTCTGCAGAAACTGTCAGGGAATGGGTGGAAAGCCTTTCGTTAGAATAGGGGGCCGTCCATGAAAAGAAAGCTGGCTCTCTTACTGGCTGTTTCCATGGTTGTTCTTTTAACTGCCTGCCAAAGCGTATCATCACAACCGGGTCAGGACAGCGCAGACAACATCCTGCAGGAAGATGTGGGACAGACGGAATCAGAAATTGTGCAGGAGGAACTTACAGTGGGCAACAGAGAAGATAATTTAAGCGGAACAGTGCCGAATGAATTGGAGTATATTCCCGCTGAATACAAATATCCTGCCGAGCAGGCGGGAACATTGGAAAAGCTGACATATCAGACATGGGAATCCTTTTCGTATGAAGACCGCACACAGGAACTGACAAAAGAGGCATGGGTTTATCTACCATATGGGTATTCAGAAGAACAGAAATATAATGTTTTCTATCTGAGCCATGGAGGCTGGAGCAATGAAACAACAATCATGGGAACAGATGAGGAGCCACATTCTTTTAAGTATGTGATTGACCATGCAATCCAGAATGGAAAGATCCAGCCGCTTATCATTGTGCTGCCTACATATAATAATACAAGCCGCAGCGACAGCGGTGATTACAGTCTTGCATTGAAATTGACAGACCAATTCCATAATGAACTGCTGAATGACCTAATCCCTGCTGTTGAAGGCAGGTACAGTACCTATGCGGAGGATACGACTCCCGCCGGTATTGCGGCTTCCCGTGACCATAGAGGCTTTGGGGGATTTTCCATGGGTTCCGTCAATACATGGTGTACGTTTCGGTACTGCCTTGATTATTTCCGGTATTTTATGCCAATGAGCGGCAGTTATACCACGGACGGGGAATATATGGCGGAGCTGGTCAGGGAATCCGGGCATACATGGGATGATTTCTTTATCTTTTCTGCGTCCGGCACGGATGATTTTGCTTACAGCGCCTTTAAGCGGCAGATCATGGCTATGGGTGATGTGGAGGATGGTACCTTCCGGTTTGCGGATAATGAGGCGGATGTTACTGTGTCAAGAAAAGGTACAGGTTAAACGTGAACTTTTCTCTTTAACTTCTTTTATGTTATCTTCCTGGTCTCCCCAATTCTTTTAATTTCT
>WFLY01000012.1 GCA_009177215.1 Bacillota bacterium | reverse complement strand
TCAATTATCCGTCCTGACAGGCATTTCAAAAGAAAAGCAGGGCATCATGGAATAACAAATGGTTTTTACATACGTGTAAATTTATAGTTAGCGGAGTATCGTCTTAAGTTGACGACATTGTCAGGGGGATTCCCTTATGCAGGCCAATTTTCGCAGATGTTCCGCAGGAAAAAATCTGTGAAAATTCTGTCTGTGGACGTCCACAGGCAGTGCTTGCTATTCTTGTCAATAATTCTTGATAAAGAATAGTTATCCCGACTTTTGAGTTATCCCGACTTTCAGATAGAAAGCTGATAAAATCAAAGTTTTCCGCCAAAAAAGTCGGGATAACTTTTCTGAAAAACAGTTAATTTTATGCCTATGCAGTACAGCTGCTCTGCTGGAAAAAGTCGGGATAACTTTTTTTCTGAAACACATAAAAAGTCCTTATTTTGTAACAAAGTAATAAAACTTTTTGCTCCGTTGATGCAATATGCCTAAAAATCAAATATCATAGATGTTTCGTCTGAAGAGTTATCCCGACTTTTTATGGAATTGATTTCAGAAAAAAATCGGGAAATTTTGAACTAACCGTTAAAAGTTATCCCGACTTTTTTGTGAAAAAATTCAGCATTTTCAAGACTTTGCGGTTGAAAGTCGGGATAACCGAAAAGTCGTGATAACTATTCCAGAAATGGAATGCAAACGGGTTTTGGGCGTTACTGCCCACACTGACGAAAAAATTCTGAAAAAGTTTTGGTAAATAGGAAGGTTTTTTGCATATTTACCATTTACTATAATAAAGGGGCTGAAAGAAAGGAGGAAACTATATGAGCGCCACAGACCGCAGAATGGAAATTGTCAGTATTCTTGTGGTCAGTGGGCATATTACATCAAGGGAACTGGCGCAGGAATTTGGCGTTTGTGTCCGAACGATACGCAACGACATTACAGTCCTCTCCTATGGTTATCCCATATATACAAAACCGGGGGCAGGCGGGGGAGTTTTTATCATGGATAGCTACAAGCCATACAACAATACGCTTACATCATACGAGCAGGAAAAACTCAAAGAAATGTATGATGCAGCAGAGGGAGAAGATAAAAAAATCTTGGAACGTATTCTCCGAAAATATGGGGCTTATAAGCTGAAAATTTAGGACAGACATATCAAAAACTGAATACATAATCCCGTATATGATTCTGCAATTCTTCCCAACTGTTTGCAGAAAGATTTTAAGGGATTTTGGTTAGAACGGAGTGTGGATTGCACCCCAAAATTAACATACACAGCGCAAGGGCAGTCACAGACTTATGGGAAAAGTCTGGGCTGTCCTTTTTGTGCGTTTAAGGGGGTATTTATGGAGGGAGGCGAAAGCCAATGAAGGAAGTTCCTATTTGGGAAAAGAGCAATTTGAGTCTGGAAGAAGCTGCTGCTTATTCTGGAATTGGTATTAACAAACTGCGCGAGCTTACCAATGAGAAGAATTGCCGATTCGTTTTGTGGGTCGGCAATAAGCGGTTGATCAAACGCCGCCTGTTCGATCAGTACATTGAGCAGGAGTATTCTATCTGACATAGCTATGCAAGTTCTTGCAGTTTTTGTGAAACTTGTGGTGTAAAATCGGCTTTGATATGGTACAATGAATGAGTCATATCAAGGCTCTTTCCACCAAGGAAAGGAGTTTGAAAATGTCTGAAAAACGGAAAGACAATAAAGGACGAATCTTAAAGACAGGAGAGAGCCAGAGAAAAGACCTGATTTATCAGTACCGCTACACGGATATGCACGGAAAGAGGCAGACAATATATTCCTCTGATTTGAAGGAACTGCGGGAAAAGGAAAAGACGATCCAGAAGCAGCTTGATGATGGGATTGATTATGCTGCCGGAGAAGTTACCGTTATTGCCCTTTTAGAACGCTATATCAGTTTGAAACAGGGTGTACGCTACAATACCAAAGTCGGGTATAATTTTGTGCTTAATCTCATCAAGAAAGAAGATTTCGGCTATCGACAAATAAGGGATATTAAGGTATCGGATGCTCAACAGTGGATTATGAAACTGCATAATGACGGTAAAGGGTACAGCACAATTACGAGTGTCAGAGGCGTTATTAAGCCGGCATTTCAAATGGCGTATAACGAGGACATTATCCGCAGGAATCCTTTTGATTTCAAGCTGGTCGATGTTGTTCCTAACGATTCACAAAAACGGATTGCCATGACTGAAGAACAGCAGGCGCTTTGGATGGGATTTATTCGGGAGGATAAAACTTACTGCAAGTATTATGATGAGTTTGTTGTCCTGCTTGGAACGGGGATGCGTGTCAGCGAATTTTGTGGTTTAACAAAAAGTGATTTGGATTTTGAAAGCCGGAAAATCCGTGT
>WFLY01000059.1 GCA_009177215.1 Bacillota bacterium | reverse complement strand
TTAATCTAAGTAGAATCAGTAAAAGCCTGAACCAGATAGCAGCAAGGATAAATGCCACGGGCAATATCTATCAGGACGATATGGAAGAAGTAAAGGAGTTGATGAAGCAGGTATGACATACACACGAATCCATGCTGTCAAAGCAACCGTACAGAAAGCATTAAAATACATCTGCAATCCGGAGAAAACGGATGGACAGATTTTGATAGATTCTTTTGCCTGCGGAGTAGAAACGGCACATTATGATTTTATGGATGCATTATCAAAATCTTCCGGTGTGGGTGATAAACAGGCGTTCCATCTGATCCAATCATTTGCACCGGGGGAAGTGGATTTTGATATGGCGCATCAGATAGGGATAGAGCTTGCGGATAAGCTGTTAGAAAATAAATACAGTTACGTCATTGCAACGCATATAAACAAGGAGCATTGTCATAACCATATCATTTTCTGTGCCGTTGATAATGTGGAGCATAAAAAATATAATGACTGCAAGCGTACATACAGGCAGATACGGAATTTGTCAGACGGACTGTGCAGGGAACATGGATTGTCGGTTATTATTCCGTCAGTGCAAAAAGGTAAGACACATTATGAGTGGCAGGAGCAGAAAAAAGGGCAGTCATGGAAAGCGCAGATGAAGTCAGATATGGACGATGCTATTCGTAAAGCATACAGCTTTGACGATTTTATCTGTCGGATGCGGTCAAAAGGATATGCGGTGAAAGGTGAAACTTTTGGAGACAATGCGCTTAAATATTTATCATTTTCTGTTTCAGGACAAAACCGTTTTACTCGTGTGAGTGTAAAGAATTTCGGTGAAGGATATACAAAAGAATCAATCAGAGAAAGGATTAAAACGTGTAAAAGCACAAGACTATTCCACTGTAAGAAAGAGAGTTCTTTTTCCAAAGCGATCGGATGCAAAGCGGACTTTGATTGATACGGATAAAGAGAAGTTCCAAGAGAGTGGGGCGTTAAAGCATTGGGCAGATATACAGAATTTAAAGATTGCCGCTGCCAGTTATGCAGAAGGAGGTTCCATAGAAGAATTGGAACGAAAAATAGCAGAGCGAAATGCGGCAGCTAAAGCATCCCGAAATGCGATTGTAGATTTGGAACGTGAGATGAAAGCTAAAGCGGAGAACCTTAAATATGCGAGACAGTATATTACAAATAGGCAATACCAGAGGGAATATGAGAAAGCGAAAGATCAGGAGGCTTATTTTCGAAGTCATGAAACACAGATCATTCTGTTTGGCGGTGCCGAAAATATGTTGAAGCGGTATGGGATAAAGACGACATCTTTGGATGTGCAAAAGATGCAGGCGGAATATGATGCAATGGCAGCACAAAAAGCAAAGTTAAAGACAACATACCAGACAGCAGAAAAAGAGG
>WFLY01000065.1 GCA_009177215.1 Bacillota bacterium | reverse complement strand
CCATCTTCCGCATTGGTTTAAAGTGTGGGAAACCTTGATTTTACTTAAGGTTTCCCCATTTTGTTTGCGCGCCACGGGCGCGCTCTAACGGGTGAAAGTTCCGAATACGCCTAGGCAACGAGGAAGTATATAGCTGAACAGCAAGGGTGTCCATCGCAAGGTGGAATCTGAAGGAAGCTGTAAGCAAACTCTTGGTCCGACGGACAGAAATCACATATAAGGCTCGGAAATACGGATAAGTCTGCAAAAGAAGATGAAGTCCAAAAGTTGCTGGAAGTACGAGTAAATGTGGCGGATAGATGAGAGGAAAGAGAGTGCACCTTAAGCGTGGAGGTCTTACAGAGGTTTCATTAGTCTAGTAACAACGAACTGTGAGAAGTCAGCAGAGCCCATAGTAGCGAGGAAGTTTCTGTAATGGAAATGGAGCAAAGGGGCGAACAATCAATCAGTTGGAGCATGTCTCGTATTGCAGAAATAACAACATCTGCCGTAACCAATCGGGAAAAGGGTGGTTAAATCAAGCGAGACGGAAAGGAAACAACGCATGGACACAAGTAGTCTAATGGAGCAGATATTGTCAAAGGATAATCTCAATCAGGCATATCTGCAGGTCGTACGAAACAAAGGTGCAGAGGGAGTGGACGGAATGAAGTACACAGAACTAGGAGAAAATCTTAAGAAAAACGGCGAAATCATCAAGGAACAGTTGAGGACAAGAAAATATAAGCCTCAGCCAGTACGCAGAATGGAGATACCAAAGCCAGATGGTGGTGTCAGAAACCTAGGAGTACCAACAGTAACAGACCGGTTTGTACAACAAGCCATAGCACAGGTATTAACACCAATCTACGAGGAACAATTTCATGAACACATTTATGGATTTAGACCGAACAGGTATGCACAACAAGCCATCATAACAGCACTAGAAATGATAAATGATGGACATGACTGGATTGTTGACATTGATCTGGAAAAGTTCTTTGACACAGTAAACCATGACAAACTGATGACCTTAATTGGAAAAACAATCAAAGATGGAGACGTTATTTCAGTTGTGCGAAAATTTTTAGTCAGCGGAATCATGATTGATGAAGAATACAGGGAATCCGTGATAGGAACACCGCAAGGAGGGAATCTATCGCCACTCCTTGCAAATATCATGTTAAACGAACTTGACAAGGAAATGGAGCAAAGGGGATTAAACTTTGTCAGATATGCAGATGACTGTATCATCATGGTTGGAAGTGAAATGTCAGCAAAGAGAGTGATGCGAAATCTGTCTCACTTTATTGAAGAAAAACTAGGACTCAAAGTAAACATGACGAAGAGTAAGGTAGACAGACCAAGAGGACTTAAATATTTTGGATTTGGATTCTACTTTGATACCAGAGAACACCAGTACAAGGCAAAACCACATGCAAAATCAGTAGAGAAGTTCAAAGCAAGGATGAAACAACTCACACGTAGAAGTTGGGGAGTAAGTAACGATTATAAGGTGAAGAAACTCAACGAGCTCATCAGAGGATGGGTTAATTACTTCAAAATAGGAAAGATGAAGAAATTCTGTGAGAGGTTGGATGGTAACATACGCTATCGGCTACGCATGTGTATTTGAAACACTGGAAAACACCACAAAATAGAGCAAAGAATCTAATAAAACTGGGAGTTACAAAATGGTCTGCGTGGAAAACCGCATATTTGCATGGATATGCAAAGCCGGCCAGATGTGGAGATGTACAGATGGCAATAAGCAACAAGAGACTAACCTCATTTGGATTAGTCTCAATGTTAGATTACTACACCGAAAGGTGTGTTACTTGTTAAGTTGATTGAACCGCCGTGTACCGAACGGTACGCACGGTGGTGTGAGAGGTCGAAAGTTTCTCGTTATGGGAAACTTTCTCCTACTCGATTGGTTCTTAGAGTAATTAATTTCAGTTGGTTACACTGTTTTAGTATAAGAAAGTGCATTTTCATAAGCATCTGCCCTCTTATCCATAGAAATTGTCGGATAATCATAATATTTTTCTGTCGTAGCAACATATAAATTGATTGGCAAATTTGAATGTTGCGGAATAGACAGGGAAACTGTTATAATTAATGGCAAAGTCACTTGTGTTATGGCAGAATTGAAATAATAGGATGATTGAGACTGAACGGAAATTTAGATATAAAATAGATTGAGAGCAGCATAAACAATTTGGAGGTTAACATAGTGAGAGATACGGCTATTGAAATGGCTAAAAGAATGATAGTGGAAAAGTATATGGAAAAGTGCTAATCTCGAAGGGTTAGGAACCACGTTTCCAAAGACGGAAGCGATTCTTGCAAATGCTCCGACTACCACAAAAACAGAAGAGGTATTATTTGTTATTAATATGAAGTGGACTTGGCAGTTTTTATTCGATAATCTTGAATATAATAATTGTATTATGTTGTTGAGAGAGTATGACAAGATTGTTGGAGAATTGCTATTTAACTATGCTGGTGGGATAAAAACGATTTCGGTACAGGTCGGTGGCACGTCATGGGAACCGGAGATGCCACATATCGGAATAATCATGGATTCAATCAAAGAAATTGAGCAGATAGAAGATGTTGAGTTAAGGGCATTGAAATATTTCTGCTACATTGCGCGGACTCAGATGTTTATTGACGGAAATAATCGGATATCATATTAGCTTATTTGATAAAAAAACAAACACTTGAAGATAATTTAGTAGAGTTGATATCTTTACCAGAATTTCAAAAAGAGAGCTGTAAAGTCAAAAAAAATATGTCTATAATATCTTTGATAATATGTTCTGTGTTGTATGATTTCCCTGTTAATGAGATAACCAATAAAGATTTCATAGACGGCAAACATATGAAAGAAATCTATTTAACAATATCAAAATTAATAGAGAAGTTTGGATACAATTTGGCATAATGTATGGGTTTTGCCAGATTGTTTAGAGTTTCGCCGAATTCATTTCCTAGCTTAATCTAAAAATATTTGTATATTTTACCATATTTCCCATTATTTTATTATCCGTCAAAATATCATATCGTCCGATTTCAACACCATTTACAATAGTATATCAAAGAAAAATGATGGTTTTTTAAAGAAAAGAAACTGTGGTCAGTGAGCAATTATTTTATAGTAAAAGAGAAAACTTAATGACAAATTTTATAGGGGAGCGTGATTGGCGTGTTCGCGGCGACTTGAAAGAGCGAAAAACTCACGCGCGAAAAATTCCCTT
>WFLY01000240.1 GCA_009177215.1 Bacillota bacterium | reverse complement strand
TTTTAATTATCCTTATATTTCGGCATCCGTTACGGAATTCTGGCGCAGATGGCATATTTCCTTAGGAAGCTGGTTTCGGGAATATATATACATTCCTCTGGGGGGAAATCGCAAGGGTCTGACGAGACAGCTTTTCAATATTCTGATTGTATGGCTCCTCACGGGAATCTGGCATGGGGCCGGATGGAATTTCCTGTTCTGGGGTTTATGGTTTGCCTTTTTTTTAATTTTAGAAAAGGTATTTTGGAGTAGGGCGCTTTCTCATTTGCCTAAGCTTGTAGGGCATGTATATGCCTGTTTGGTAGTGTTGGTGGGCTGGGTGCTTTTTGCCGTGGAGGATGCGGAAGGAATCATGGGATATTTAAGTGCCATGTTTGGAGTAAACGGAGCAGGGCTTTATAGCAGTCAAAGTCGGTATTTGGGCAGGGAATATGCAGTTTTGCTGATCATTGCCGCAGCTGCCGCAACGCCTTTGTGGAATAGATTGATGAAACGGCTGAGAGGCATGGGTACAGGTTATTCCATAGCGCTGTATCATCTGGGCGAGAAGGTGCTTCCGGCGATGCTTTTATTAATGTCCATTGCCTATGTTGTGGAGGCATCCTATAACCCGTTTTTGTATTTTAGATTTTAAAAGTGCTGATGCCCTAAATCGGTGGAGCCACGGCTGTAGGGAGGATTGTTATGGGTGAGAAGGTCAACGCCGTTTTTACTATTTGTATTATTTGCGGTATTATTATGATTTTTACAGTAGCAGATTTGATTGAGGGCGACCGTATTTATTCCGAGGCGGAGAACCGCGTCCTTGCCTCCAAGCCGGAGCTTTCCATGGAAAGGGTATTGAGCGGAAAGTATTCGGAGGAATATGAGGAATATGTGACAGACCAGTTTGTTGGCAGGGATAAATGGGTGGGGATTAAGACCGGCTTGGATGTTCTGCTGCAGAAAAAGGATATTAACGGTGTGTATCTGGGAAAGGACGGTTATCTGATAGAACAGCATAGACCGGAAGATTTTCCTATAGAGCAGACGGATAAGAAGATTTCGTTGTTAAAGGCTTTGGTAGAAGAGTGGGATGCTAAGGTCATGCTAGTTCCCACGGCGGATAATATCCTGACGGACAAGCTGCCTGACAATGCCGCTTATTTTGATGAGGAGGCTTTTTTAGAGCGGGTAAAAAAGGAAATTGGCGAGGATAACTATATAGATGTGTACAGTGTTCTACAGGAACACGCGTTGGAGTATATTTATTATCGCACAGACCATCATTGGACAAGCTTGGGAGCTTATTATGGTTATCAAGCTTGGGCGGAGAAATCGGGCAGGAGTTCTTTTAATTATGATATTAATACAATGCAGACAGTGACGGAGGAATTTTTGGGAACTCTGTATTCCAAGGTGAAGCTTCTCAGGCAGGCGGATGCTATAAAAATTTTCCCCGAAACAAACAACCGGGAAGTATCCGTTACCTATGATTTTCAAAAAGTCACACAGAGTTATTATGAGACAAGTTATCTGGATACGAAAAATAAATACGGTTATTTTCTGGATGATAATCATGGTTTTGTGGAACTC
>WFLY01000011.1 GCA_009177215.1 Bacillota bacterium | reverse complement strand
CAGGTCTTTGATTTTTGCTATATTCACTTAGTTTAATATCGTAAGCTTCCTTAAACGCACGTGTAAAAGCTTCATGTGAAGAAAATCCATATTTCAAAGCAATGTCTAATATTCTATTTTCGGTATCTCTCAGCTCTTTTAATGCAAAAGCTAATCTTCGATACCGTAAATAATCCTTGAATTGCATACCTGAGATTTCCCTGAATTTTCTTGAAAAATAAAATTCGGAATATCCCAATTTGTTAGAAAGATGGCTTAACGACAGTGTTTCATCATCGTTCTTTTTAATGGATATGTCAACCTCATCAATTATTATTTGTATTTGCCTCTGCCATTCGTACATCTTTCATTTAACCTCGTTTCGACTGTCCTGTCCTTATTATACAGAGCCGAAAATGGATTTTCTTGATTTTACTTGCGAAATTTTTGGTTTTGCTTTCTATTATACCAAAGGAAGCTAATTCTATTATAGGGTGCCATTAGGAACATCTTTCAGAATTTGACGGGAAGGGCGGTGCAGAGCACTTATTCAATAATAAGGCTGGCACATTTAATATCTTCTGACAAATCATAAACCTTGCCGGTATGTAATCCTATTACCTTGGGGCGTAAAGGATACTGGGGATTATTTTTTAATACCTTGGCACGTTCCCCGTTGCTCAGAGTAACAACACTGTTCACAGGGTATAGAATAATGATGCCGAGAAAGTTTCTCATAAACGTGATATCAAGTTCATCCGTCATCGCCATAATCATTTCTATGGCATCTTGTTGGGAAAAAGCTTTTTTATAAGGGCGCTCCGTCACAAGAGCATCATAAATATCCGCAATGGCTAAAATTTTAGCATATGGGAATATATTTTCTGAGGTTAAGCCCAAGGGATAGCCACTCCCATTCAGTTTTTCATGATGTTGAAGGACGCCCAGCAATACCTCTTGTGGTATGCCCTGCTTCTCTTTGAGAATTTGATAGCCAAAAAGAGAATGATTTTTCATAATGGCAAACTCTTCCTCTGTCAGCTTCCCTGCTTTATTCAGCAATTCATTGGGAATTTTTGACTTTCCCACATCATGGAGAAGTCCGGTCATACCAATTCTCTGGATTTCCTCTTCTGACATATTGCTATTCTTGGCAATCAGCATAGAAATAGTAGCTACGTCAACGCTGTGCTGGAAGGTATACTCGTCACTGATTTTCAAAGCATCTATATTTAGCGCAACTGCTTCATTTTCCATTATTGAGCTGACCAGACCGCTTGTGATATTGGCCGCTGTGTTAATTAGATCCGGGGTGGTAGTATCATTGTAAAGGTATCGGATACCTTCGGTTACCCGTTTCTTTACACTCTCGGACAAAATAACCCTTGACCGGTCCGCCACCGTCAGCTTTTCGATTGCCGTACGAACCTCCGGAGATAGTTCTATATCGTTTTCAATTTCCGGATCCTCTTCTCCTTCTCTGATGTAAATCCCTGTAATCTTCATATGAATTAAGGCATCGATCAAAAACTCATCCAAAACTGTTTTTCGGGCAATCAAAATTCGACCGGTTCTATCTATAATAGCCTGATCTATTACCATACCTTGTTTTAACGTTCTTGTGCTTATAAATCTTCTTCGTATCACAAATATCTCCTAAAATATTACACAATTTTCAAATTTAGTATATTTACTATTATAGCTTATTTTTATTTGTAAAGCTATCTTTTTTCTACAGTTTTTTATTTTATTAGCAACAGTTCAGTCATGAGATATTACATAAAAGAGGCTGAGCGCATGCACACAAAGCCTTATTGCAAAATATAACATGGCTGAGCCGTTACTTTTATTGATTTGCCGAAAAAAACTATATATTATAAAATTGTTTCTATAATTAAAGCTTACCATGTCAGTTCTAGTTTTTCTATTT
>WFLY01000002.1 GCA_009177215.1 Bacillota bacterium | reverse complement strand
CCCTTACGGGGGATTACGATTTGTCGGATGTGGAGACTTTGGAGCTGTTGGAGCGCTCCTATGAGGCATTTGCAGGCAAAAAGGACAGTGAGGAGTAGGCGGGGCAAAGGAAAGACAATATAATAATTTGAGCAGAATCAATGAACATAACGACAAAATGAGAAAGATACACAAAGCGATTGCCAACTTTATATCCCAGCATTATGAACAGGCGGTTTTTATGACGGCGGCAAAGCTGGGGGAGACTTTGGGAATCAGTGAATCTACAGTAGTTCGTTTTGCCTCGGGAATCGGTTATGATGGTTATCCTAAGTTTCAAAAGGCATTGGAGGAATGTGTACAGAGTAAGCTAAACAGCGTACAAAAGATTGGCGCTAAGTACGGTAAGAGTTCACAGTCCGAGATTTTGACCTCTGTGATTACGGCGGATATTGAGAAGCTTCAGGACACTATACAGAATTTGGATCCGGCAGCATTTGAGACGGCGGTATCAACGATTTTGGAGGTGGACACCATATATATCATGGGACTTAGAAGTAATGAGCCGCTTGCCGCTTTTTTACATTTTTATCTGAATATGATTCGCGGAAACGTAAGGCTGCTCAATACTACAAGCGTCAGCGAAACCTTTGAACAGATGATGCATATCAGTGAGAAGGATTGTTTTATCGGTATTAGTTTTCCGAGATATTCTATGAGGACCTTAAAGGCGATGGAGTTTGCCAACGATCGGAATGCCAAGGTGATTGCCATTACCGACAGTATTCATTCTCCCATGAATTTATATTCCTCCTGTAACCTGCTTGCAAGAAGCGATATGGTCTCTATAGTGGATTCCTTGGTTGCGCCCCTAAGCGTGATTAATGCTTTGGTGGTGGCGCTTTGCCTAAAATGTCCTCAGGAGGTGAGGAAGAATCTGGAAATGCTGGAGGAAGTTTGGAATAATTATCAGGTGTATTTGAACGATGAAATCAATTTTATCGATGACGAGCCAATGTTAAATTATTCATTGAGAAAAGAAAAATAATTTTGAAAGGCTTGGAGGATTAATGTGGGCGAGGTAATTGTAATAGGCGGCGGTGCGGCAGGCATGATGGCGGCGTTTGCGGCGGCAGAGAAGGGCAGTCGGGTCTGTCTGATTGAAAAAAATGAAAAGCTGGGGAAAAAGCTTTTCATCACGGGAAAGGGCAGATGTAACGTGACCAATGCTGCGGATATGGAAACACTTTTTGAAAATGTATGCACTAATGGGAAATTCTTATACAGTGCATTTTATCAATATGATAATCAGGCAGTAATGGGTTTTTTTGAAAAGGCAGGCTGTCCTTTAAAAATAGAGAGAGGAGACAGAGTTTTTCCTGTTTCCGACCACTCCTCGGATATTATCGGAACACTTTCGCGGGAGTTAAAAAAGAGGGGCGTGGAAATCATGCTGAACTCGCAGGTTCAGGAGCTTGTAGCGCAGCAGGAACCCATACGGGTTTCTGAGGATTTCCCCAAAGCTTTTGGCGGAACGAGGAAATACCTTTCTGAAGAAAAGGGAAATATAGTG
>WFLY01000258.1 GCA_009177215.1 Bacillota bacterium | reverse complement strand
TAGTATGCGCAAATCGGTTTAGCTATTTGGCTTAAGTAATTTTTCCTGCGTGTCCAGCAACTCTTTGGCAGTCTTAATTAAATATTCTTGAAGAGCGGGAGAAAGTTCATCAAAAATATCGAAAAATTCCTTTTGCTTTTTTTCATTCTCAAGAAACATTTTCCCAGAACCGGTGCGCAACCAGTTTTCATTGATACTAAATTGGGAGCAAATAGTTTTAATGTTTTGCTCGGTGACTGTAGATCCGCTCTTTTCCATGTAACTTATGGAATTTTGTTTTAAACCTATTTTTTGTGCAAAATCCTTTTGGCTTAGGTTTAGTGCTTTTCTCAATTCACGAATACGAGTATTCATTAGCATCACCTCCAAAGCCATAATATCAAAAGATGATAAAAAGGTCAAGAATAATATCAAAAAAGGTTGACAAAAATCAATAGCAGATATATTATTATCTTATAAAATCAACAAATGATATCAAGAAAGGAGGTTTTATCAATGGCAAGTAGAAATACAGATATGCAAGCTATTTTCAGTGAACTTTCCGAAAAGAACAAGGATATTATTATCTTGATTGCCAAAAGCGTGAAGGTAGCTCAGGAAGTAGCAGAACAACCCCGTAAACCCCAGTGCAAATAGCCCAATCATAGAAATAGGACACTGTTTGTAGGCAATAGTTTAAGGGTGTCAGGGAAGCTAATGTGTTACTCTTTTCTCAGAAGGCTTCTAAACAGTCTCGTAAGTTGCCTAAGAACACTTGATTGTGGCACAAAATATAGTAGGCGAGATTTGTAATTCTATGAGGAAGGTTTGTGTTGAAAGTACGTGTATGTGAATTGTTAGAGAAATTACCCCGAATTGGTTCAATGCATAAGGGGAAAAGAGTGATTAAAATTAAAAAGATTAAATCATGGAATAATGTTACAGTGGATTATTACGCCATTCTGCTAGTGGGAAGGAGTGGAAATATTTGCCATTTTTTTGCGTACATACCTCCTAAATATAAATTTTATTTTGGAAGTATTTTATAAAAGAGATAATCGCCATAATTATTCAAGTTGTTTCATTAAGTCAGTGAATGTATG
>WFLY01000275.1 GCA_009177215.1 Bacillota bacterium | reverse complement strand
TGCTTAATATGCGTATTATTTTTCCTTTACTTCATGTTCCCCTATGCGGCAGGGAGGACTTGAACCTCCGACATCATGCCATGCGTCTTATGCCCAAGGGGGAAGACTGCGCATGGCAAGTACTCCACCAGTCTGAGCTACTGCCGCTAATTCTATATAAGTTATCTTTTGCCGTTTTATTGATGCCTCTTAACACAAGTTATTTTGTTTGGTTTTGTTGTTTGGATATACTCTGTTGAGCTAAAATCCCCATAATAAAAATTCTTACTTTTTCGATTGTAATATCATCTTCAATTTTCTCAATGTCCTCTTTTAAGACCTCTTGTGCCTTAGTCATCAATTTTTCCTCCTTTTCTTGCTTTTAACAATATTATATATTGCCTATAGCAATTTGTCAACTGTCACTTTATTAATATTTATTGACATAAGCAATTTGATTTGGTATTCTTACATTAGTGAGGTGACCATATGATTTGTGATAGATTAAAAATTCTTCTGAACGAACTAAATATTTCTCAACGCCAATTTGCAATGAAAATAAATCTTGATGCTGGATATTTTTCCAGAATCATACAAGGTAAAGTCAATCCACCAGATAGGATTCTTTTGCTTATTGAAAATGTCTTTAATGTAAACAAAGATTGGCTAGAAAATGGTCAAGGAAATATTTTTTCTAATCAAGGTATCTCTTTAGCTAAAAAACAGGTCTTAGAATCTATTGATACTTTAAATGATGAACAAGTAATTGCTGTATCATCTTTCATAAAATATCTGACCGAAGGTAAAAATTAATAGATAGCATTTTTCATCTCATACTCACCTGTGCATTGTGACGCACATGCAAATCAATAACTGAACACACATTTTTAAACTACATGTTTATAATTTTTCACTTTCCAACAAAAAAATCCGAGCAAGAAAATCTGTTCGGATTTTTTCTGTCTTTTAATCAATTTATTTACTCTTTTCCTGAATAACAAATGTCACAATACTCTGTAAAGCCATCTTCATACATAACCCAATGATGCTCATGTGGCTTTACCGGAATTATTTCATCATCAAGAGTTGCTCCACACCTAATACAAGTATGTTCTATAATCCCTTCAGTTGTATATGTGCTGTCATATAATACTGTGCCCGCATCCGGCTCATGCCCTAATGCAGGCCATGGAAGCTTCTCAGAGTATTTGCAATTAATACAGCTGTTGAAATGTCCTGTTCCGTCAAATTCGCAGGTAGCTGCATGGTACCACTGGTTGTCTATCCACTCTTCCACCATTGTATGCCCCGTTGCATTCTGGGTTGTTTCACTCTGTACATCACCGCAAACCGTGCAATAGGTCTTGGTATATCCCTTCTCCGTACAGGTTGCCGCCTTACTCTCCGTAGTGTAGGTGTGCCCTACAGCCGCAATACTTTCCGTTCTGGTATTGCCGCATACGGTACAGGTGAAGGTCTTTACCCCTTGACTGCTGCAGCCTGCCGCTGTAGTCAC
>WFLY01000253.1 GCA_009177215.1 Bacillota bacterium | reverse complement strand
TCCTTGAAAAATATTTTGAAGGTAAAGTATGGAATACAGATACACAGGTAGAATTTATAAAAAAATTAGCGGAAGGAAAAGATTTTCAGGGAGAGGGTTCTGCAAAAGAGATGGCATTTAGTGCCAGAGATCGTATTAACCGAGCACCGAAAGCTTTAGGATTTGTTGATTTAAAACCAACAATAAGTTTGACAGAGCCAGGCAAAAAGCTTGTTAGTGAAAAAAGAACAGAAGAAGTTTTATTAAGACAGTTATTGAAATTTCAGTTACCATCTCCTTATCATAAAGAGCCTGAACAGTTTGAGGGAATATTTGGAGTAAAGCCATATTTGGAAATATTTAGATTGATCTATGAATTGGGAACAGTGAGTTTTGATGAATTGATGATATTTGGCATGCAGCTAACACATTATTCAAAATTTGATGAAATTGTATCGGAAATCAAGCAATTTAGAAGAATGAAAGTTTATGCAAAAGCAAGTTATAATGTGTTTAGAGGTGAATATTTACATAAAGAAGTAGAAAAGATATATCAAGATAATATTAATGAAGGTAATACACAAACAAGAGAGTCTAAAGATAAGTCATTGGATAAGTTTGTTAGAACTAAAGCAAGTAATTTGCGTGATTATGCAGATGCATGTTTTAGATATTTACGTGCAACCGGTATGGTTGAAATATCTCAGAGAGGGCATTCGCTTTCAATAATGCGTGAAAAGAAAAAAGAGGTTGAATTCTTTTTAAATAATGTGGATAGAAAACCAATATTTGTAGATGATGAAGAAAAATATAAAGAGCATTTATTCGATGCAGCCATGCCGGTATTGTACTCTGATGATAGAACACGATTACTCAAACAAGTTTCTGATGTTATAGAATCATCGGAAGATTTGACAAAAAAAACAACAGAACAGTTGAAGGATAAATTAGAAGAGGCTATCCAAAGTAAAAAAGCGACGATTCTTGAACAACAGGTGAGAGATTTAAAGGAATACAAAGATTATAACGATGTAATGACGATGTTTAATGATATTAAGTCAAATTTATTATATGATACACCGTTGATGCTAGAATGGAACACATGGCGAGCTATGACGATGCTAGATGGTGGTGATATAAAAGCAAATCTAAAATTGGATGATAAAGGTCAACCAATGTCAACTGCGCAAGGAAACATGGCGGATATCATTTGTGACTATGGTGATTTTGGATTGGCAGTGGAAGTTACAATGCAGTCTGGACAAAAGCAATATGAGATAGAAGGTGAACCTGTTTCAAGACATCTTGCTAAGTTGAAGAAAGAAACTGGAAAAGATGCGTATTGCTTGTTTATTGCACCAAAGATTAATGAATCCTGCATTGCATATTTTTA
>WFLY01000146.1 GCA_009177215.1 Bacillota bacterium | reverse complement strand
TTAAAGATGTTTTGGAGGATATTCATAAGATTATTATGAGGGATATGGTAACAGAAAGCAACCCCACCCCTCAAGATTGAGGGGCAGGGGAGTTGATGTGCCGCAGGCACTTTTTTATGTTTTTTCACAAAAGTTTATACTTATTTAATTGTACTTTTGAGCTGGCTGTTTCATAATACTTGTTAGATAACTATTTAATAATAGGAAAGAAAAGGTTGCATACCTGTGCGGGAATGGAGGTCAGCGTGAGAAGAAGTTCTAATGCTCACAACAAAGGCTGTTTCGCAAAGAACTTCTATGTCTCACGCTTGTGCCGCCAGAGGCGGCATGGGATTAGATTGAAAATTTTCAATCGGCAATTTGAGACAGAGCCTCAAATGTGCTATGAGCGTATGCTATCGCAATAAACTGCTCTGACATGGAGGATTAATAATGAGAGAAAAGTTACAGAGGTTCATGTATGGGCGTTACGGCAATGACAGGTTAAATCAGTTTCTTATGATAATGGCGCTTGTCTGTATTGGGCTGTCTTTTTTCGGGGCGCCCTTATTTTATTTGATAGCTCTGGCGCTTATGGTGTACATGTATTATCGTATGCTTTCCAGACAAATCGGAAAGAGGGTTAACGAGAATCAGTGGTATTTGAAAAGGGAAATGAAGGTCAGAAGCTTCTTTCAGAAAAAAAAGAGGGAAGTAGGGCAGCTTAAGCAGTACCATATCTATAAGTGTCCTAATTGTAAACAAAAGCTGCGGGTACCCAGAGGAAGGGGGAGAGTGGCAGTGCGCTGCAGAAAGTGCGGAACGGAGTTTATCAGGAAAAGCTAGGAGGCAGATATGTTCGGATATATCGTAGTCAACAAGGCAGAAATGAAATTTAAAGAATTTGACAAATATCATGCATATTACTGCGGACTTTGCCGGAAGCTTCGGGAGAAATACGGTGTTGCCGGACAGTTTTCCCTGAGCTATGACATGACGTTCTTGTTAATGCTCCTCACCGGTTTGTACGAACCGGTGACTGAAGCCGGAAACTGTCGGTGCGTGGCGCATCCTTTTGAAAAGCATGAAATCAGGACAAACATTTTTACGGAATATATTGCGGATATGAATGTGCTTTTTACCTGTTATAAATGTCAGGACGATTGGGAGGATGAGCGCAAGCTTTTAAGATTGGTTTACGGGAAAATATTGTCGGGTAAGAGTAGAGAACTGATAGATTGCTATGGAGAAAAGATAAGAAATATCAGCCTTGCCATGCAGAATTTTTCCGACGCCGAAAAGGAAGGAAATGCCGATATTGATGCTATGGCGGGGCTTTTCGGCAAGGTAATGGCACAGATTACGGCTTGTAAAGAGGATGAGTGGAGCGAGAATTTGTATCGCATGGGCTTTTATCTGGGAAAGTTTATTTATCTTTTGGATGCCTATGAGGATGTGGAGGAGGATATCCGAAAGGGTACTTATAATCCTCTGAAAAAAAAATATGAGGAACCGGGATTTGAGGAGGAATGCAGGATGATTTTGACGATGATGATGTCGGAGTGCTGCAAGGAATTTGAAAAACTTCCAATTTTGGAAAATGTTGAGATTTTGCGTAATATTCTTTATTCCGGTGTGTGGTGCAGGTATGAGGCAGTGAATGAGAAAAGAAGGAAAAAGGGTACACAAAAATAATTAATTTCGGGAGAGGTATGGTAGAAAATGCAAGATCCATACGCATGCTTGGGCGTGAGCAGAAATGCGTCCGAGGAAGAAATCAAAAAAGCATATAAGGCGCTGAGCCGCAGGTATCATCCGGATGCCAATGTGAATAATCCGAACAAGGCACAGGCGGAGGAGAAATTCAAGGAGATACAGGCGGCGTATCAGCAGATTATGAAGGAGCGCACGGAGGGCTGCAGCTACGGGAGCGGAGGCTACGGCAATGCAGGTTACTACGGAAGCGGAGGCTATGGAGGCACCGGCGGTCAGGGCGGAGGTTTTGGAGGCTTTGGTGATTTCGGTTTCGGAGGCTTTGGTCGGCAGGGGCAGAGTACCGGCTATGAAGAAGAGCCAAGGCTTAGGGCGGCGGGCAATTATATTCGCAGCGGCTATTACAGGGAAGCGCGTACCGCTCTGGACGGAATGGGGCTGCATGAGAGAAATGCCCGTTGGTATTATTACAGTGCTATCGCCAATTCCGGCTTAGGCAATAATGTTGCGGCTTTAGAACATGCTAAGAAGGCGGCTGCGATGGAACCCAACAATGCGGATTATCGTAATCTGGCGGCACGTTTTGAGAGCGGTGGAAGCTGGTACACCCAGAGACAGGCGGCTTACGGTTATCCCAGCATGGGCAGCGGCAACGTCTGCCTGAAACTTTGCATTGCAAACATGATATGTAATATTTGCTGTGGCAGCGGAGGAATGTGCTGCGGCGGCAGGGGAATGTATTATTAGAAAATATTTTATAGAAAATGCTGCTGTTGGTTTTTTAGTTGTTATATAAATAGTGTGTTAGTGTTGAGCTAAGAAGATAGGTCGTCTTACCCATAAAAAGTAAGCGGCCTGTTTTATGTCTTTCCGGCTCCTCGAGGCATCTTCACGGAAAATAACATCCAGACACCAGTGCAGCTGGTTCTCAACAAACCAGTGTTTTCTTATGGAAGCGGCAAACTCATTGATGTCCGTCAGTGACGTTATA
>WFLY01000126.1 GCA_009177215.1 Bacillota bacterium | reverse complement strand
GTTTCCTATGGAATCTTTCAGGGTTGCATTACTGTTTATTTGTCAAGGTTCATTGTGCTGCTGCCCTCAGCAGCAACTCTGTTATCTTATCACGAGTTCTCTGCTTTGTCAACAACTTTTTAAAAATTTTTCTCAACCGGAAAATTTACTTTTCGCGGTGGAATTTATTATAGCACTATATAAATTTATTTGTCAATGCTATTTTCTGAATTTTTAACACAAATATATCCCTACCTTTAAAATGCCCAAGATAGGGATATATTTTCCTTTATATAAAGGATGTAAAATCAATTTTCGCACTGATTTGCTGTAAAAAATGAGCCAAATAATTATGCTGATAAAACCACAACAAAATCTCACTCTCCTCTGTGTATATCAATATCTGCTGTCCTATGGCGCCCAAATCCATCAGCATTACAAATGTATAAATTGTCCAAAGAATTAGAACTGTTTCTAAAACTCCAACCACTATACCCAGTACCTTGTCCAGCCAATGTACAATAGGTAATTTCGTAATTAATTTTGCCGAAAAAAACAGTACTCCCAGCAAATGATGAACTACACCTAAAACAACCAGCAAGAGCACTACAATCACAAGCTTGGCAAATTGTCCGTCAAAGTAACTGTTCACACCGTTTGCTATCAATGCAAGTACAACACACAGAATAATCAACGATATAAAAGAAATAATTTCTTTGACCATTCCTTTCTTATATCCGTCTACTATTTTGCATAACAGCAACAATACCACAACAATAAGCAGTAAATTCATTTTTATTCCTCCTGCCCTTTCTCTTTTTGTTCTTTTATGTTAAATATTCTATTTTAATTGAATGGTGTCTATAGAATTATCCGTAATCAGCAAATATTTATAAGCATCACCCGTCGGCAACATTAAATTTACTGATTTGGAAAAGTAACCATTGTACTTTTCCATCCCTTCAAGGGTCATAACAACACATTGGGTTTCGTTATAAACAACAAAATTATTTTCTCCAAAAAAGAAATTTCTATAATCTATATCAAAATAATAGCTGCCTATTTGAGTTCCGTCAGTGCCATATACCTGCAACTTGTAACGTGCTTCCGCATTGTCTGAAAGAAATATCACTCCGATATATTTGTCATTATAAAAAACAGATTGTATTTCCTTATCATATAAATGTTCCGCCACCGTATTCGGTTTCTGACTTCCCTTATAAACCATCAACCTGCTATCGCCTACCGCAAACGCCGTATCATCGTCCATAAAATGTATCTCCGGTACCAAAAGATCCGTATATATAAAAAGACTTACCCTATAATCGTTTTTATTAGCGCCCACCCGCCCGAAATTGTAAAAGACCACATTTGTCTTCAAGACGCCTGCGTCCAAATACACATAACTGACAGCCAGCAATTCACCATTTGGGGAAAGGCTGATAGATGCCGGATATCCACTGTTATGCATACGGGTCTGTCCCTCGTATATATTTTCCCCTTTAGCGTTATAAGTGTTTATCCATGTAATATCCGTATCCTCCAACACCGCCGTAACATCGCCATTGGCAGACACGGCAATATTTTTAATAGGCATTGTTGTAGTTATTTCGCCCAACTGTTTCTCTGCATTTTGCACATAAATGCTTCTTCCGTTATAATCGGCAATCGCCACAACATCGCGGCAAAGTGCAAGCTTAATATCCTGAATCTCATAGGTTTGATTCCATGTTACAGTTCCTTTTGCATTGGTACAATGGGTGCCGTC
>WFLY01000043.1 GCA_009177215.1 Bacillota bacterium | reverse complement strand
TTCGTGTGAGTTTATAAAAATTTTATAAACTCACACGAACCTTATCATATTCCTTTTCTCTTTCGATTTCAAGTAAAATTTTAACAGATTAAGAAATATTATAAATTTCTACCTTTTTCCTACTCTTTTCAGATTAAAAAAATATTCTTATGAATGTTGCTCCGCAGCTATATGCCCCATATAGTAAAAACCGTGGCACTCATCCAAGGATACCATAACAAGCCGCCCCACTAAATCGGCATTTCCCGGAAAATGCACCAATGTATTGTTGGACATACGTCCTGTTACAAGGCTCGGATCATTTTCATTCATTTCCTCAACCAAAACTTCGCAAATACTTCCCTGATAACGCGCCACCTGCTCTCTTGCGGTATTCTGGACTGTTTTAAGCACCTTGTCAAAGCCCTCCTTCACCAACTCCTCGGGCACCTGCTCCATTGCCGCGGCGGGAGTTCCCGTGCGCTTGGAATAAATAAAGGTAAAGGCATTGTCATATTTTACCTGCCTGATCACATCAAGGGTCTCCTCCACATCCTCCGGCGTCTCACCCGGAAAGCCTACAATAATATCCGTGGTAATGGCAATATCGGGAATCTCCCTGCGGATACGCGCCGCCAGCTCCAAATACTGCTCCTTGGTATAGCAACGGTTCATCGCCTTCAAAATCCTTGTGGAGCCTGATTGCAGAGGTAAATGCAAATGACGGCAGATTTTCTTTGACTCCTTCATCACCAAAATCAGCTCATCGGATAAATCCTTGGGATGGGAGGTCATAAAACGAATACGCTTTAAGTCTTCAATCTTTTCTATCTCCTTAAGAAGCTGCGCAAAGGTAATCGGCTCTTTAAGATTCTTGCCGTAAGAATTCACATTCTGTCCAAGCAGCATGACCTCTACCACGCCGTCCGCCACCAGTCTCTCGATTTCACGGATAATATCCTTAGGGCTTCGGCTTCTCTCACGCCCTCTCACATAAGGCACAATGCAATAGCTGCAAAAATTATTACAGCCAAACATAATATTGATACCGGACTTAAAGGCATATTTGCGCTCCACCGGTAAATCCTCCACAATCTGCGTGGTGTCCTCCCATATATCAATCACCATGCCCCGGCTTTCAAAGAGTGTAGTTAAAAGCTCCGCAAATTTAAAAATATTGTGAGTGCCGAAAATCAAATCCACAAAGGAATAGCTTGTCTTAATTTTCTCGATAACCGAAGGTTCCTGCATCATACAGCCACAGAGCGCTATTTTCATATTGGGATTTTTTTTCTTATAACCGTTCAGTACGCCCAGTCTGCCGTAGACCTTTTGATTGGCGTTATCCCTCACGGTACAGGTGTTGTAAATCACAAAATCCGCATTTTCTTCCTCTATAATCTCATAGCCCACTCTCTCCAAAATGCCCACCAGCTTCTCGGAGTCCCTTGCGTTCATCTGACATCCGAAGGTAGTGACACAGCATGTAGGCTTACGCCCCAACTCCGCTGCAAGAGCTGCCACATACTGCTCCGCCCTTTCCATAAAATAATATTGTCTGTCCGTCTCCTCCGCAGGAATCGAACCGTTTCTATCAATATTTTCCACTCCCATGGGCATGTTTCTTTCTCTCATTAAATCCGTACATTCCTTCCTGTTCTTCTTATTAACAACCTACAAGTACTCAACCCTTGATACGTCCTGCTATATAACGTCTTTTCTGTCTGCGGCGCACTCGCCCGTTCCCATTTCACCCGCCGAGTTGCCGTACCTTTCAGCCAGCAAAATCAACAACTGCGTGACCTTTTCCATAGACTGTATACAGGCATATTCGTACCTGCTGTGGTAATTTTCTCCGCCGGTACAAAGGTTCGGGCAGGGCAGCCCCATAAAAGACAGCCTTGCCCCGTCCGTGCCTCCCCTGATGGGTGAGATAATAGGCTCGATATTAAGCTCTGCCATTGCCTGCTTCGCATTCTCTATCAAATGCATAGACTGCTCAATCACCTCACGCATATTGTAATAGGAATCCTGCATGTC
Organism: Bacillota bacterium; assembly: GCA_009177215.1. GTDB lineage: Bacteria > Bacillota > Clostridia > Lachnospirales > Lachnospiraceae > Acetatifactor. The sequence continues at coordinate 5,768 of WFLY01000043.1, read as the reverse complement.
CACCATAACGGTTCCCTCTCCGTACTTCCCGTTCAAAAATGCCGCACACTCCATAAAACACGCCTTTTTCTTCTCAAACAGCTCCCTGTCATGGTCGCGTATGATATACTCGGCACAAGTCTCCTCCACACAGCCCTTCATGCTGTCCAAGTGAAAGAAGCCCTCATACCCTTCCGTATACATAGGATTTTGCTCCACGGGCAAAAGGCTTTGAAACTCCTGTGCAATCAAAAGGGCATTTTTCATCTTGCCCTTAGCGGAGCCGGAATGCACGTTTCGCCCATACACAGTAAGCTTTGCTCCCGCCGCATTGAAATTTTCATATTCCAGCTCTCCCAAGGCGCCGCCGTCCACCGTGTAGGCATAGTCCGCGCCAAAGGTATTTACTTCNAAATAGTCNGNGCCNCTTNCNATTNCCTCGTCCGNTGTAAAACCAATGCGTATTTTCCCGTGCTTTACCTCTCTATGCTCCGCAAAATACGCNGCCANCGCCATAATCTCNGCGATTCCCGNCNTGTCGTCCGCTCCTAAAAGAGTCGTTCCGTCCGTTACGATAAGATCCTTCCCCACATATTTGGTAAGCTCGGGAAATTCCTCCGCCCGCATAACGATGTTTTTCGCCTGATTTAACAGAATATCCCCGCCGTCATAATGCTCTACAATTCCGGGCTTCACCCCGGCGCCCGTCACCACCGGGGAGGTATCCATGTGAGCAATAAAGCCTAACACAGGCGCCTCCTCGCATCCCTCCGCTGCCGGAATCGTGGCGTACACATAGCACCGCTCCCTGTCATAGGTAATCTCTTCCGCCCCCAGCTGCGCAAGCTCCTCCGCTAAAAGCTCGGCCAGCTTATGCTGCTTTGCCGTGCTAGGGGTACTTTCGGAAGTTTCCTCCGAACCGGTATCTATTTTCACATATCTTAAGAAATTTTCGATTGTTTTCGTCATTTATGCCTGTTTCCTTATATTTTTGATTCTATCATCTTTCAGCAGCTTTATCCCGCTTCTTCCCTCATTGCATCCTTTTTTCAAGCTTGTGGTTTCACAACAAAACCCTCTCGTATTTCCCTTTTTTCTTTTCCCATTTATAACAACTGTTTTATAATCATACCACGTCTTTCTTTTTCCCACAACTTCTATTTTCATGCCGTTTTTCACATTCCACGTCTTTTCTCATATTCCTTGATTTCCCTGCACGCCTCTCCCGACAATAGCAGCACGCAGATAAGATTGGGCACCGCCATCAGCGCATTACAAATATCCGAAAAATCCCAAACTACCTCCAATGCGCAGACCGACCCTACAAACGCCGCAAAACCATAACAAAAACGGTATATCATGCAATACTTGGACTTTCCCGCAAGAAATTCAAATGCCTTTTCCCCTTGATACGCCCAGCCTACAATAGTCGCAAAGGCAAAGAGCGTGATGCAGATACTGATAAAATAGCCTCCCACACTGCCGAAGGTAGTCTCAAATGCCGCTATGGTCAGCGCAGTTCCCGTAAGGGGTACTCCCTTCTCGTCAACCATCCCGAACGCCCCCGATGACAAGAGCGCAAGCCCCGTAACAGAACAGATAATAATAGTGTCCAAAAATACACCCGTCATACTGATATATCCCTGTTTTATGTAGTCCTTGGTGTCCGCGGCGGCGGCACTGATTCCCGCAGCCCCTAACCCCGCCTCATTGGAAAATACACCTCTGGAAACACCCCAGCGCAAAGCCTCCATGGCGCTCACCGTCATGGTTCCGAAAATACCTCCCCCTATTGCCTGCGGACAGAAAGCCATTCCCACAATCTGATACAGCTCCAAGGGCACACGGTAAATATGTGTCACGATAACAAGCAGGGAACCTGCCATATAAAGGACTCCCATAAAAGGCACCACCACCTGTGTCACCTTTGAAATTGTCTTGATTCCTCCCAAAACCACCAAAATAGTCACAACCGTCACAATAAGCCCTGTCTTTGCCTCCGGCATCTGAAAGGTAGTTTTCATTGCCGCCGCTATGGAGTTTGCCTGAGTCATATTCCCCATCCCAAAGGACGCCATCACCGCAAATGCGGCAAAGCTTACTCCCAAAGCCCTGCCAAATTTTCCGTGGAACGCATTCACCATCGTATACATGGGACCGCCCACAATCTCTCCTCTATCATTCCTGCTCCGATATTTAACCGCCAGCGTGCTCTCCACAAGCTTCGTCGCCATTCCCACCAGACTGGAAAGCATCATCCACACCAGCGCCCCCGGTCCTCCCAGCACCATTGCAGTCGCCACTCCCACAATATTACCGGTTCCGATAGTCGCCGCAAGCTCCGTAGTCAGAGAGGAAAAGGAGGAAATACCGTCCTTGGATTTTTTCGGACATTCCTCCTTTCCCTTCGCTATTTTCTTTTCCCGCCCGATAGCGCACAACAAAGCAAATTTCAGATTGCGCAGAGGAAGGAATCGCAGTCTGCACATCAGGTAGATACCGGTTCCCAGCAAAAGGCCTAGCATCCCCGGACCCCAGACAAAATCATCCAGCTTACGAATAAAAACATTCATTTCTCAAAAAAATCTCCCATGCCTTTTCTCTAAATATATAAGCACGGGAGACAAATTATGCTTTTATTCCACTCTATTTCTCCGCAAAATCCGGTATCAGCCTGCCGATTTCGGTAATTCCCAGAGTAAGCCTGTTCTCTTCCTCGACATATTCTATTTTGTATTCAAGATTACTGGCGGCATAGGAAAGGAGAATCCGCCGAACATACTCCTGCGGTTCATAGCTGTTCAAAAATTCTATCATGTTCCGCTCCCGCACCGCTACCGTTGTTTCTTTTGAGGCAGCATAAAATTCACTTTCCGCCTTGTCTTCATATGAGATGTCCGATTCTTCTGATTCCTGTTTCGCCTTATCCGTCTCATACTCCATGTTGACTAACTCCTCTGTATAATAAGCGCTTTCAAAATCATATATGAGACTTGTCATATAGGACAATATATATTTCTTTAATTCCTCCGGATAATCTATCTGTGCATAATAAATTGTACTCGTCTCAACATCCGCAAGAACACGCAGCCTTATGCTTGTGTCTAAATATAAATCCACATACCATGCCATCAACGCAGCGCCGTCTTGAAAATCTTCATCATAGATCACATACCGCTTTAACGAATTCAATACATTATTTTCGTCAAAAGGATAGAAAATCATTTCCGGTAAAAAGCCTTCCTGATATAGCAGCATGATATTGTAGCTATAAGGCATATTTTGAATAACATTATATAATTCTTCATTGTTCGTATTATAATCTTCCTCAGTATAGGTTGTCGCCGCCACATAGTATTTTTTCTCCTCAGCAATCCCTCGACTAAAGCTTGTCATTCTCTTGGATAGTGATTTTTCATAAGACAAATTCAGCCTTGTGATATCCAGACTGCCCCTCTTCCCCAGACTGATATTCCGCTCCCTGAGGCTGTCCTGTGTATCAAAAATAAACTGCGGCGCCAGAAAAGCCGTAGCAATTAGAATAATCAAGCCGATAATACAGATAAAATAAAACATATGTCGTCGTTTCATTGTCATCCTCACTCCTGTGCGCTTTGCTGTAGTATAGGCTTTCTGGGGAAGCATAACTGAATCACAGTTCCCTCTCCCAGCTTACTGTCTATTTTTAAAGTGCCGTGATGCAGGGAGATGATTCTCTGGCACAAAGCCATCCCGATGCCGGCGCCCCCCTCCTTGCGGGAGCGGGATTTATCAACCATATAAAACGCCTCTGTAATGCGGTGTATTTCCTCCTTGGGAATTCCCCGCCCGTTGTCAACTACCTTGACCTCATAGCTCTCCTCAAGACATTTTCCTTTTAAAAGTACAAAACCTCCCTCCTTTACCGCTTTCATGGCATTATCGAGCAGATTATAAAACAAGGAAAGCAAAAGCTCGTAATCGCCGTAAATTATTCCTTTCTCCATTACGATTTTGCCTTTAATTTTTTTCTGTTTCCAAACCGGNCGCATAGATGTGCGNATATTTTCTTCCAAATCCTTTACATGNACCTCCCTGTACACCATGGGCTGCTNTNCCATGCTAACCAGCTCCAAAAGCTTATGGGAAAGGCTTTCCAAGCGCTTTCCCTGGCTGTAAATGTAAAAATATGCTTNNCTACGCTCCTCCTCNGACAANTCAATGNAATTCAGCATATCAGCATAACCGATAATGGAGGTCAGGGGCGTCTTCAGCTCATGTGCGAATGCCGCCGTGAAATCCTCCTTGTGCTTTGCCTCCAGCTCCTTCTCCTGCATTTGCTCCACAAGCCTGTCCGCCATACGGTTAAAGCTTGCCGCCAGTTCGCCGATTTCATCGGGAGCTTTATATTGGGAGCGTTTCTCGTAATTGCCTGCGGCAATCCGCCCTGCAACCCTNCCCAATGTACGGATGGGTCTGGTAATATAACGGGAAAGCAAATAAATACAAACGCCCCCCGCCGCCAGCAAAAGCACTAGGGCAAGACGGTATTGGTTGAGAAGGCTCTGCCTGTCCTCATAAATATCCGTCAAGTTCCTACATATTCCAAGATAAAGCTTATCCGCTCCTACATTGCTTTCACATATGCAAAGAAGAAAATCCCCGCTCTCCAGATTACTGATTCCGCTGGCAAAATCGTTTTCCTCCGTAAGCCCGCCGCGAACTTTTCCTGCCGCCTCCCATAGCCCTTCATGCCTGCCAAGCTGCTCTCCATACAAGACATCTCCNCTGGCGGTTTGCACAAACAGCATGCTTCCTCCCTTTTCCATGNTCTCCTTCGCACTGTCAATGGCTCTGTTTAAAGCATACTCCTCTCCATACTCCAAGGTTGACTGATACGCCATCTCAAAAAGATATTGGAACATCATGTTTTCGGTGCTCCCCTGCTCTATTTCACGGTCCAATATCCTTTGGAAATAAGAAGAAAGCATCCATATACCGAAAACCGTAAAAATTGCGGTTAAAAGGCCTGTGGTCGCAAAAAATAATTTGTCTGAAAATTTCATCCGTATCTATGCCTCCAGACGATAGCCCACCTTATATACTGCCTTAATTTTATCCTCCCAGTGGAGCTTCTTTTTCAATCTCTGCACATGTAAATCCACCGTTCTGCTCTGTCCCATATATTCGCCGCCCCATACATTTTCATAGATAGTTTCCCGATAAAGGGCAATGTTGCGGTTTCTTGCAAAAAGCAGCAACAAATCAAATTCCTTCATTGTCAGATAAATAGGTTCCCCGCCCTGCGTTACTATATGCGACGCCGTATCTATTACAACATCTTCAACCTCCAGCTTAACGTCGGATTTATTATAGCGGCGGAGTACCACCTCAACCCGGGCAAGAAGCTCCACAATCTCAAAGGGCTTAGTTAAATAATCGTCCGCTCCCATTTTAAGTCCCTTTACCTTGTTGTCAGTGCTTCCCAACGCCGTCAAAAAAATCACTGGTAGATTCAGCCGTTTGGCATAATCCATCAACTCATATCCGTTGATTCCCGGGAGCATAATATCTAACAGTACCAAATCAAATGTCTCATTCATCATATAGTCTGCCGCCAGCTCACCGTTTGCCGCCCAAGTACATTTATAACCTGCCCTGTTCAAATTCATTTTAAGTAGGTTTGCAATGTACTCCTCATCCACCGCAAACATATACTTTATCGTACGTCCTCCCTCCCAGTCCCCATGTTCTTGCTTGTTTGCCTTTTTAAATCATGTAACATATATGTATCCCTTTTGTATCTTATA
>WFLY01000223.1 GCA_009177215.1 Bacillota bacterium | reverse complement strand
TATCGCCCGTTCGTCTGCCGGTGCTCCGTGGGGCACCAGCGTATTGTCAATATCAAAAATAATTCCTCTGTATCCTTCCCGATACAACCTCTCATAATCAATATCGTAGGCGGAAACCGCCTCATTATCAGGATAAAAGCATTTTAACATTTCTAAATTCCTCCCGATGCCCATTTCACATATCCTTTATCTATGATAGCAAGACACTGGAATTTCTGCAAGACTTATTTATAATGATATCCCCGCTCGCAAAAATCAAAATTAAATCACAGCATCAGCAGTTTCTCCGATTCTATATGCCGAAAAATATGCCTCCTCCAAAGGAATCCAACGCTCTTTAAACGTCTGGAGAGCCGCTTCACCGCCCCGCTCCAAAATCCTTTGCAACTGCACTTCTCTGTCCACATCAGAAAAGATTTTGAAATCCATATAGTTTCCCAGCGCCGGATGGGTACTGTATGCCCCTTCTACCACGTACAAACCGCCGCCTCTTACAAGTCTCTCTTGTGAAAGCTCCATATTACCGCAGTCAAATCTTCTATAGGAAAAATCCTTTTTCAGCCACAGTTTCGGAAGGATTTCCTCTCGAAACCGTTCATAATGCACATTCCCTCCGGGTACGGACAATCTCTCTTCGGTGCGCAGCTCTGCCGGCAAAAAGAAATCATCCATGTGAACTACTCCCGCCCCCGCCTCTTGTTCCATCATCTTTGCCAGTGTAGTTTTACCGGAAGCGCACCTGCCGTCCAAGGCAATCACAACCGGCTTTTCGTCAGCGTTCCTATACTTCTCCAACAAAGGAAGCACCTGACGCAGCCGCTCCAGGTTCTCTCGTTTAATCAAGCTCTGCAATCTTCTCCACCGCTTCCTTTATGTAATCCGTCAGTTTCTTATTTTCAACACCCACTACCGTCACATGACATTTATTCATAGGAATCAAAAATAATGCCGCCTCACTGGAGGATATCGCCTCGGCAATTCGGGGCGTAATCTCACCCAGCATAGCATTTGCCATAACTATGCCCATAGGACCTACAATCACGTCCGCCCTGCCGCTGTTAAAGACTATCGCATTTTCTCCGGTGGCGCCCAAGACATTACCCGCCTTCATCATATTGCCGGTAGCCGCCCCATTAGTGCCTACCGTCAGAATTTCTGCTTGGGGAATTCTCTCCGCAAGCGCCTCCGCAAGACTTCTTCCCACACCGCCGCCCTGACCGTCCACAACCATGATCTTCTTTTTCATAGGAATATCNCCTTCCTCTGCGGCACTTTTTATTATACCTTTCAAAATAATACCATGGTTCACTGCTGTTTTTCAACAGCAATGTTTTCAGTTTACCATGTAATTGTAACTTATACCTTGACAAAAATTAAAGTTTTGATATCATTATTTATGTGATGACACTAAGTTGCCGTTTCATGAAGAACCGGTCTGCCCAGAAGGGTAACATAACGCGTCCGCCACAATCTTTATAGCAAAAATATGCCATGAAGGTATACGCTCTTTTGAAAAAGAGCTGTTCTTCATGGTTTTTTTATTTTCGCGAGCAATGAACCACATGACACGCCCCACTGTTTTCGGCGGGGTTATTCACTTTTAGTATACGGAGGTTTACACTATGAAACAAATGAAAACTTTAAACANAATTGTCATTACCGGCGTATGTNTCGCTCTCTGCATTGTNCTGCCCGTGGCGCTTCACGCCATTCCCAATGCCGGCACATTGTTATCCCCTATGCANCTGCCTGTGCTATTATGCGGTCTTATCTGCGGTGCCNCCTACGGGCTTGCCTGTGGANTTATCGGCCCTTTACTTTCAAGCCTGATTACTTCCATGCCTGCTGCCGCCAAGCTTCCTCCCATGATGATTNAGCTTGCCGTCTACGGTCTTGTGTCCGGTCTGCTCATACATTTTATCCGAACCGGCAAAGTAATCGTCAACCTCTACATAAGCCTGCTTGCCGCCATGCTTGCAGGACGCATCATTGCCGGAATTGCACGTGCCATTTTCTTTGCAGGCGGCACCTACTCTTGGAATGCATGGGCAACGGCTTATTTTGTTAAAAGCTTACCCGGCATTATCGTCCAATTGATATTGATTCCCATTATTTATCTGGCGCTGCGCCGTGCCAACCTGATTGGCAGTCAAACGACCGAATAACACACATCAGGCGGAATACAGAAGCGGTNATANACTNCGTTCCGCCTCAGTTTATACTTGATTCCTTCCTATGTTCCCAATGGATTCCTATATGTCCTATTCCAAGAATAACCGCTGCAATAATCAAAAAAAGATTTCTCCCATAAATACCAATCAATATAGCCGCTGCCACCGGAAGGCTGGCGCCCGGAACCGGGATTCCCAGCATATCACAGTAAAAATCCCTCATAGTCTTAGAACTGCGAAAATATCGAATCCAGTATATCTCATAAAGCAGCATTAACACTGCCGCCCCAAGCAACCACAAAGACCACAATGACAGCCTGCCAATGTTGAAATCCGAAAAAATTAAAATCACACCCGACACCAACATTTCCCCGACTCTCTCAAAAACCAATAGGACTTTGTTTTCCTTAGTCACATACTTCTCATAATCCTTCGGCTGATTCTTTGTCCACAATATATTGGGAACCATCAGCATAACAAGAAAAATCAATCCCACATAAGAAAAGCCAAAGTGCATAACCTCACTCCCTTCCAACTACAAGACAAATAACTTTTCGAGAATGCGGCCTTATAGCCGTATAAGATTTCCTCCAAGCAAATCTGCAATGACAGGATCACATGTTGTAAATATAACTTGATTGTTCTCTGCGAAATTATTAAGGAGTATTGCCGCCTGCTCTCTTCTGCCGGGGTCCATATCAAGCAGACTATCGTCCAAAATAACAAAACCTCCGCCATCCGGAAAAAAATATTCCAATACCGCTAAACGGAACGCAAGCAATACTGTCTTTTTGGTTCCTTCCGAAAGCAGTTCTTTGGAATTCACTCCATTAGACTCGCTCTGAAGACATAAGCCTTCCGAATCTGTTGTCAGAGAAACACGGTTCCCAGTGATAAGAGCTAAATATTCATTAAATTTGTCATAAAACCCGTTAAATTCATCCCCTGTTTTGGAGTGAAGCGCTTCAAAATCCGCCTTAATCCGAATATAATATTCATATTTCTTCTTTTCATGGAGCCATTTCTGCTTTTTCTCTTCAACAGACGCTTCCAAACCGGAAATATCCGTAATCTCATCTACAGATAACATACCAAGCTTCGTCCTAAGCTCTCCCACCTCTTTATCTATTACATCAATCTGTTTTTTTAATTTATCAAGCCGCTCTGTATACTCACGCTCTGTCATTTGCGGACCATCCGAGTATTTTTCCAGTCTCAAGGTATAAGAACCGACCTGCTCTTCGTATTCTTGATACTTATCAATCAGTTCAGGCTGTGTAGAATATGCTTTCTCATATCCCTCAATTTTCGTACCTAATGAACCAATCGCTACATCAAGCGAATTCTTACCCATTTTAGATAAAATATCGGTAATTTCATCGTCTAAATCATCGGATATCTCCACGCTCCCATCTGTAACAATTGAATCTGCTTCTGCCTGATAGGTTTCGAGTGTCTTTGTTCCTAAAAGCATTTTGATTTCCTTCTCATAAGCTTTGATTTTATCTCTCTTTTCTTCCATTAAACGGACTAAATCAGACAACTCTACCACAGAAGCAACGGAATATTTACCTATCATTTCATCTCTTTCCTGAATTTTCTCAGTTTTTTCTTCCAAAAGCCCATCTACATCCAAATCCTGTGGGGCAACTTGAATAGTTGCAATTTCCGGGATATCCAATGTTACAAATCCGTCTACATCAATTATCTCTGAAGCGGCAACTTCCTTTCTTGTTCCATTCGCCAAAGTAACGATCGTCTTATATCCGCTCTTCATTGCGATAGCTGCCCTTAACTTAGCGGAAGTCAGCATTCCATTTATTGTTGTTATCCGCTTCTCAGCATCCAATGCCTTCCTATAATCATTTGCCAAATCCTGATATTGATTTATTTCAGCATGAATACCCTCACTTGCCCTCTGGATTTTTTGAATTTCATCGATAAGGTCAAGTAATTTTTTCTTTTGCGCACGATTTGCCTTTTCTTGCTGTGAAGTCTGGAGTGCCTTTAATTTCTCCAGTGTTTCTTCCTCTGACGGCCAATTCTCAATGGCTCTGGCTGCGGCATCTCTTTCATTTTTTGCTTTTCTAAGTAGTTCCTCAACATGTTCTCTCGCTTCAATGGTGCCGTGCAGGCTTATTAATGCCTCGCGGTCATTCTCATGCTTTGACTTATCTGCAAGCAATTCTGCGATACGTTTCGTACTATCAGCAACTTTATCTTCGACACCTGCGGCTGCTTCAAGCTGTTTCCGCGCTTCATCGTATGCGTAAAAAGCCTCTACAATACTCCCTTTTCCGCTTTGCCAAATCTTAACATTCCCCCTTGCATCCCGCTCCGGTTCATCATGCTCAATATCCCATCTCCCAATTAAGCCTTTCACCTTATTTTTACCGACCCCGCCGCCATTTATCTCCATATCAAGCATTTCCGCAAATTTATCCGGCGAAATACCTCCGACTGCAGAAAATGCCTCTGTAATTTTCTTTTTTACTTCCTCCACATCCTTGCCGGGCTTAGAAGAAAAAAAGCTATAGCACCACTCCAAGACTTCTTCTTCATTACTCTGTCTGCCAAAAATCAAATTATTATATACCGCAGTACCGTATTTTAATAACTCCTTCAACGCCTCTTCAGCCTGAGCTCCACGAAGCAAGCCTGAACTCTGCGGCTTGAAATTCACTGTAGTCTCACGACCTTTCTTGTCCCATATCTTCTTTAGCTTGTATTCATCTTCCGATGTCCGTACAGTAACTGTTGCATCTACCGTGTCCGCTCCGCCAGTAGGAAACACCGTCTGCAAAAACTCCCTATCGGAACGGCTATCAATTTTTACCGGTTTATTGAAAGCATAATACATGGCAGAAATCATAGTGCTCTTTCCTGCTTCGTTATCGCCCAATACTACATTCATCCCGTCAGAAAACAAAATCTGTTTATCATTAATACCGGCAAACTGTTCTGTAGAAAAAGATTTTATAATCATATTATTTATTCCCCCTTACAGCGCTTGACTAAATCATATGCCAGATTTAAAAGCTCCGGTTCTCCGATATATTTCTTCAGTAACTGATTTTCGACCGAACCGTCTATTGTTTCAGAATCAATCATTTCTTCTGTAATTTCCGGCTGCAAATCAGCGTCCAGCGGTTCAAATTTTACAAAACAATCCTCAAATCCTCTATAAATATCACTCCTTGCCTCATAATCCTCCGCCAATGCCACACCTGTAATCTGTAATCTGACGCTGGCGCTTTCAGCGTCCAAATCAGATAAAGCAGACTCAATTTCCGCTTTTAAAGACTGACCATGCATTAAATGAAGGTTTCTCTTACAAAACCGCAAAACACCGGTATGTACTTTCTTGGCAATAATCTTCTTATCACCATTTATTTCAATAATAAATACAGACCCTTCCGAATTATCTGCAATATCTGTCTGCTGGTGAGTACCCGCATTAAAAATTTTTTGATTTTCTATCACATCTGCTGCCGGATAAGGAATGTGCGTATGGCCAATCAGCCATAAATCCATATTGCTTTGCTCTAATTCCGATTGAGTCATATAATAGTATTTCTTTTCCTTATCATACGAAAGCCCTTCAATAGCTCCGTGTGCTACACCTACATGAATCATATTGTCAGCACGTTCCGTATTTTCTTGTACCCATCCAATAACATTCTCTTCCGAATACTTATCAAAGCATATACATGGATAAAACACAATGCCATCCATCCTAACAGGCTCATTGCTTGTAAAAAGTGTTGTATTGCCGGAGGCATTCTCCATAAACCCTCTCCAGATTTTATCATCCTTGCCCTCATAAAAATCATGATTACCAGGCAATACAACAACCGGACATACACATGTTCCGAGAATTTCACATACCTGCTTAATCAATGCAGCAGGCACATACTTTGTGTCAAACAAATCTCCGGCTACAACGACATAATCACAAGCCTCGTCCTCTGCTACACGGATAATCCTATTAAGCGCCTCTATTCGAGCATCGCTATACTTTTCCGCAATCTGCGGTTTTTGATTACTATACCTTCTTCCTAGATGAAGATCACCTGTATGTAGTATCTTAATCATCTGTTTTTCCCTATCCCTTTCACTTTATCAACTGTAAAACTCATCCGGCAGCGCTTTAATTCCCCTCGCTCAACTACTAATTTACCTGCCTAGCCTTTTTTCGAAAGCAAAACCACCGTCTCTATTCCGCTTGTCCAAGGAAATTGGTCCACCGCCACTGCCTTCTCCGCCACATATCCGTTCTCCAAAAACACCTCCAAATCCCTCACAAGACTGGTCGGCTTGCAGGAAATATAGACAATCCTCTCCACACCGTAAGAAATGATTTTAGGCAGTGCCTTGGGATGAATACCATCGCGGGGCGGATCCAAAATAATCATATCCGGTCGCTCCTCCACTTCGTCAAGAACCTTAAGCACATCGCCGGCTATAAATTCACAATTGGACAGTCCGTTTTCCTTTGCGCTGCGCTTTGCAGCCTCCACCGCTTCCTCCACGATTTCCACACCGATTACCTTACCCGCCACCGGAGCCATGAGCTGAGTGATCGTGCCGGTTCCACTGTAAAGGTCAAACACCGTTTTATCTGCGCCTCCCAGATCACCCACATATTCCCTTGCGGTCTGATAAAGCACCTCCGCACTGTGAGAATTAGTCTGAAAAAATGAGAAAGTGGAAATCTTAAATTTAAGTCCAAGCAGCTCCTCATAGAGAAATTCCTGCCCGTAAAGCACATCCGTCCTGTCACTTTTCACCACATCCGCCAACGAGTCGTTAGTAATATGTAAAATTCCCGCAAATCGCCCTGAAAGCCGGCGCTCCTTCTCCAATGACAGCAGACTGCCACAAAAGCCCGCAATCAGCTCTCCTGCTGTCGCTATTCCCTGTTCAAATAAAATTCCTACATCAGCATCCTCTGCCTGCCCGCCTGATACCGATATCCCACCCCATGGATTCTGAGACGTAGTCACCAGCGCCACAAGAATCTCTCCTGTAGCGGAAGCCTTTCTCACCAATAAATGACGCAGATACCCCTCATGCCTTAATCTGTGAAAAAAGGACACCCGATATTTACCGAAATATTCCCTCACCGTCTTTAAAATTAAGCGATAGTCGGCATCAACGATTTTGCAGTCCTCCACCTGTACCACATCGTAAAAGCTTCCTCGTTTATGCATCCCAAGGGAAAGCGGTCCGTCCTTATATTCATCCCCAAAGGAAAACTCCATCTTGTTGCGGTATTCATATACCTGTGGACTGGCTTTAATACCCTCCCACTTGTAAGGCTGCTTTTGCCTGCAAAGCACACCGTCCAACAGTCGCTTTACCTGCTCCTCCTTGATGCGCATCTGCTCCTCATAAGTAAATGGCAGATAGGTACAGCCTCCACACACGCCAAAATGGGAACACGGACTGCCCACCTCCAGAGGTGACTTCTCCGTCACCTCCAAAAGTCTGCCTTCCGCCTTCCCTTTGCGAACCTTATTCACCGAAAGCGTTACCTTCTGACCGGGCAGGCTGTTCTTCACGACAACGGTGTCCTCCCCTACTCGTACAATGCCTTTACCCGGGAAATCCACCCTCTCTACAATACCTTCATATACCTGTCCTTTTTTCATCCTGCCAAGGTACTCCTTAATTTATTCTGTTACGCTCTCATCCTCAAAGAAATCATCTTCCTCATCATCTTCTTCTGTCTCAAAATCGTCATCAAAGTCATCCTCGAAGTCTTCCAGATAATTGGGAGTAAAGTAACGGTACACAGCATAGCAGATTCCTGCAACAGCAGCTACTACACCAATAATTGCAAGCACCCACAAAAGGACGTTGCATTTCTTTTTCTCTTCCTGTTTTTTGCCAAGAAGTTCATTCAACCTTGCCATATCCATCAAATTCTCCAGTTTGTTCATAAAAAATACCTACCTTTCTCCTTCATCTGTTATTCGGCTATCTATTATTGAGATAAGCGCCCGGCTGTTATGCGGAACTTAAAAACTTGCTTTACTTGTAATTAGTATATCACATCGAATGNGAAATTANTACAATCTTTTTAATTTTGCAAAGGAGGCGTACATAATTTTTTGNCCNGCGNTGTCNAAAATTACAGTAACTTTGTAGTCTCTCGGTTCCTTGGNAATGGCGGTCACACTGCCTTCACCGTATTTGATATGACTTACTCTGTCTCCCACGCCGTATTCCGGCTCGCAAACAGACTGAACCGCCATTCCTTTCTGGATGCCGGCAAGCTGGTTAAGGCTGCCGATTCCTTTTGCAATAAAAGGTTTGTCCGCCTTAGCTGTCACCTTTGGACGCAAAATTGCCTTCGGTCTGAAATCCACCGCTGTATCAGCTGCCTCCTGAAAACGTTTTACGGTAGGAACCGTGTTATCAAGAAGACTTGTAGGAATCTCCCGCACAAAGCGGCTGATAGGGTTATACTGAGTTTCCCCCCTAATCATACGGCTTTTAGCGCAGGTCAGGGTAAGCTCCTCCTTCGCTCTGGTAATGCCCACATAGGCAAGGCGTCTCTCCTCCTCAATATCCTCCCTGTTGTCCGACGCTATCGTCATATAACTTGGGAATAGCCCATCCTCCATGCCCGCCAGATAAACCACCGGAAATTCAAGACCCTTAGCGCTGTGCAGTGTCATCAAAAGCACTCTGTTTTCGCCGTTTTCCACATTATCAATATCCGCCACCAAGGCAATCTCTTCCAAAAACTCCGACAGACTTACATCATCGTGAGTTTCTTCATAAACAACAGCCTTAGTAATCAGTTCGTCAATGTTGGCAAGCCTGTCCTCTGCCGACTCATCGTCCATGTCGTTCAGATATTCCTTGTACTCCGTGCGCTCAACAACAGCCTTGATTAGGTCGGCAATGCCGTAAGAAGAAAGTCCGCTCTTTAATACCTGAATCATATTTATAAAGCCGTTGATTTTGGAAGCAGCCTTGCCCAGACTCATAATTTGATCCGCCTCACACATGGCATCATACAGAGTAATTCCCCGTATTTGGGCATGANCCGCAATCNNTTCCAAAGTNGCNNNGCCGNNGCTCCTCTTNGGCACATTGACAATACGGCGTAATGCCNCCTCATCCCTGCCGNTGNCAATNGTTTTTAAATATNCCAGAATATCTTTAATTTCCTGACGGGCGTAGAAATTGATACCCCCTACAACTTTGTAGGGAATCCCCTTTACTATCATACGCTCCTCCAGAATACGTGCCTGCGCATTGGTACGGTACAGCACTGCAAAATCTCCGAAGGAGGCGCCGTCCTTTTTTCTTTTATGGGTAATATCATCCGCAATATACTCTGCCTCCTCAAAGGCATTATCAAGCTGTCTATAATGAACACGGCTGCCTGATCCATTATCCGTCCACAGCACCTTTTCCTTCCGCCCTACATTATTCTGTATCACCGCATTTGCCGCATCGAGAATACTCTGGGTGGAGCGGTAATTCTGTTCCAGCTTAATCACCCTAGCCTCAGGGTAATGCAGCTCATAATCCAGAATATTGCGGATATTAGCTCCTCTGAACTTATAAATGGACTGATCGTCATCACCTACCACACAGAGATTCCGGTACTTGTCCGCCAATAGGCGAACCAGCTCAAACTGCGCCGTATTGGTGTCCTGATACTCGTCCACCATTATATACCGAAAACGCTCCTGATAGGAATTCAGAACCTCGGGACAGCTCTTAAAAAGCTCTACTGTCTTTACAATAATATCGTCAAAATCCAAGGCATTATTCTTTTTCAAGGTTTCCTGATATTCCNNAAANGCCTTTGNTTGANTCTGTTTATTGAAATCTCCCATAGCCTTGATTTCAAATTCGCGAACATCCACTAAATTATCCTTAGCGGAGGAAATGGCGCTCAAAAGGCTTCTCTCCTTATAGGTCTTGGTGTCAATATTCAAGCGCTTGCAGACGCCCTTCATAACCGTCTTCTGGTCATCGGTGTCATATATGGTGAATTTATTATCATAACCGATTTTATCAATATAGCGCCGCAAAATTTTCACGCAGGTGGAGTGAAAGGTACTGACCCAGACCGCAGAAGCGCCAAATCCCACAATATTATCCACTCGCTCCCGCATTTCCCCTGCCGCTTTGTTGGTAAAGGTAATTGCCAGAATATTCCATGGATTTACTCCCATCTCGTCTATAAGATAGGCAATCCTGTGAGTCAAAACTCTTGTCTTGCCGCTTCCCGCCCCCGCCAATAATAGCAACGGTCCTTCCGTGTGGAGAACTGCCTCCTTCTGCTCTTTATTCAAGGTATCGTAAATACTCATAAAAATCCTCCCTGTTACCGACAACCCGCGAATTTGGGCGTCAGCTATTTTACCTCTGTGACCCTGCTGAAATTCCAGACTCTGATATTGAATTCCGCTACAGGACTGTCACAGTAAGGACAAATTTTTGCCCCCAGTTTTGTAAGCGGTGCTCCGCAATTAGGGCAGTTCATGGCAAGTCCTTCGTCAGAGGTCTGCTCAATAACATCCTGATCCTGAATATATACCAGCTCCGTGTTATATCTTGTCTGTTTCAAACGCTTCTGCTCCTGCGTAGCTGTCCTTCCCTGTTCCTCTATATAATGAACATGTCCAACGGCAGACTGAAAAACAATACTGCATCTGCCCTTTTCCTTCCGGTATCTGTTAATTTCCGTTTTATGTATAGTTATCTGCTCAAAATGCTCACTCTTCCCCTCACCCCGAAGCGCCTGTATCCTGAGTCTCAGCTCCTCCTTTAGCTCGCTTGTTCCCTCGGTGAGTATTGTACTGTCTCCCTCGTCCACACTGCGCAGATAGGACTTCAACACATTTTCCGCCCTTGTCCTCATTTCATCATAATGAAATTCGGGGAAATCCCTCATAATACTGGGTAAATACAAGCCGGTTGCCGCAGCAATGGATTTCGGTGTTGTCATCTCGGTAAGCTCCATCTTACGCACTCCCTGCGTCAAAGAAGAGGTTCCGAAAGCAAGCCTTGAAAACGACTGGATTTTTCTCATGATCCTTACATATGCATAGTAAATAATTCCGATAATAATCAGTATTAATACCAATATAATAATTACGGCTATTAATGCTCCCATATCCTACCCCTCGCTGCTGTCAGCCAAAAAACACAGCAGGCATATCATGTCTTTGGGCAATGATTGCCTGCTGCACCCTGTATCAACTTAAAAACTCGGTTATTTTGTAACAGTTCAGCCATGCGGGAATGCTTGTACAATTTGCTCCCT
>WFLY01000207.1 GCA_009177215.1 Bacillota bacterium | reverse complement strand
TGTTTCACTTTCATTGATGTCTTAGCCATCAGAATTTACCTCCTTATTATTTAGCGAACGGCATGTTGAATAATGTCAATAATTCACGTGCTTCTTCATCAGTCTTTGCTGTGGTTACGAAAATAATATCCATACCTCTTGTCTTATCAATTTTATCGTATTCAATCTCAGGGAAGATAAACTGCTCCTTGATACCCAGCGCATAGTTGCCTCTGCCGTCAAATGCATTGGGATTTACACCTCTGAAGTCACGTACACGAGGTAACGCCAAATTTACCAAACGATCAAGGAACTCATACATTTTCTCTCCGCGTAAAGTTGTCTTACAACCGATAGCCATGCCTTCACGAATCTTGAAATTTGCTACAGAATTCTTTGCCTTTGTGAGAACTGCCTTCTGACCGGTANTAGTCTCCATGNCTTTTACTGCATNCTCAAGAANCTTTGCNTTNTCCTTTGCTTCACCAACACCCNTGTTGATAACGATTTTGTCAAGCTTGGGAACTNCCATGACGNTTTTATATCCGNATTTTTTAGTCATTGCTGTTNCAATTTNGTTATTGTACAAATCTTTCAATCTGCTCACGNTATTTTCCTCCTTCCTATTGNTTAGTCAATTACTTCGCCTGTTGACTTTGCGAAACGTACCTTCTTATCGCCTTCCATTTTGAAGCCGACTCTTGTTGCCTTACCCTTGAAAACAAGCATTACGTTTGAAATATCAATAGGAGCTTCCTTCTGGACAATACCGCCGTTGGGGTTTGTCTGGGAAGGTTTTGTATGTTTGGTGATCATGTTGATACCCTCAACCAAAACTTTATGGTTCTTCTTATCTACCGAAAGAACCTTGCCTTCTGCATTTGCATCTTTGCCGGCAATAACCTTAACGGTATCACCCTTCTTAATTTTCATTGTTGACATATGGCACCTCCCTATAATACTTCAGGAGCCAAGGAAACAATTTTCATAAACTGTTTTTCACGAAGCTCTCTTGCTACCGGTCCAAAGATACGAGTTCCTCTGGGGGTTTTATCGTCCTTGATTATAACGGCAGCATTTTCGTCAAATTTAATATAAGAACCATCTTTACGACGTGCGCCTTTTACGGAGCGAACAACTACTGCTTTAACTACATCGCCCTTCTTTACAACGCCGCCTGGTGTTGCATCTTTAACGGAAGCAACAATCACATCGCCAATCTGTGCATATCTTCTTGTAGAGCCGCCCATAACACGGATACAAAGCAATTCTTTTGCACCAGTATTATCAGCAACCTTAAGTCTGCTTTCTTGCTGAACCATGATTTCCCTCCTATTTATTTAACCTTTTCTACAATTTCCACAAGTCTCCATCTCTTATCCTTAGAGAGAGGTCTTGTCTCCATAACCTTAACGGTATCGCCGATGTTGCATTCGTTGTTCTCATCATGAGCCTTCAACTTATAAGTATTCTTAACGACCTTCTTATAAAGAGGATGCTTAACATGTTCTTCAATTGCAACAACTATAGTCTTATCCATCTTATTACTGACAACCTTGCCAGTACGGGTTTTTCTTAAATTTCTTTCCACGATTGATTCTCCTTTCTTCGCACCGGGCGATTACGCTCTTGCCTTCTCAGTGATAACGGTCTGAATACGTGCAATATTTCTTCTTACTTCCTTGATTCTTGCAGTATTATCCAACTGATTGGTTGCGTTCTGGAATCTCAAATTGAAAAGTTCTTTTTTTGCAGCTACCAGCTCCTGAGCTAATTCTGCCTCGGATTTGGTCTTTAATTCTTCTACAAATTTATTTGATTTCATTATGATACACCGCCTTCCAAATCTGCCTTAGAAACGATTTTGCATTTACAAGGAAGCTTATGCATAGCAAGACGTAATGCTTCACGAGCTGCTTCTTCAGAAACTCCTGCAATCTCAAACATTACACGTCCGGGCTTAACAACTGCTACCCAATANTCCAAANTACCCTTACCNGAACCCATACGGGTTTCTGCGGGTTTTGCTGTTACAGGTTTATCCGGGAAAATTTTAATCCAAACTTTACCGGTACGCTTCGTATAACGGGTAAGTGCAATACGGGCTGCCTCAATCTGATTAGATTTGATCCAGCAGGGTTCAGTAGCAACCAGACCGTATTCACCATAGGTAAGTGTATTACCTCTCATTGCTTTTCCGGCCATGGAACNACGGAACTGTTTACGACGTTTTACTCTTTTAGGCATTAACATTATTTATCGCTGCCTTCCATTTGGTCTCCTTTTGTAGGAAGTATTTCGCCTTTATAAATCCAAACTTTAACTCCAACCTTACCGTAAGTGGTATCTGCCTCTGCAAAACCGTAGTCAATATCTGCTCTTAAGGTCTGAAGAGGAATTGTTCCCTCGCTGTAAAACTCGGTACGAGCCATATCAGCGCCGCCAAGACGTCCTGAACATGCAGCCTTAATACCAAGAGCGCCTGCCTTCATGGTTCTGCCCATGCAAGACTTCATTGCACGTCTGAAGGATACACGGTTCTCCAGCTGAAGAGCAATATTCTCAGCCACAAGCTGCGCATCCTTGTCGGGTTTCTTAATTTCCTTAATATCAACAAGGATCTTCTTGTCGGTCAGCTTGGAAAGCTCCTTTTTGGTTACTTCGATTTCAGCGCCGCCCTTACCGATTACTACACCGGGCTTAGCCGTATAAATGATGACCTTTACTCTGTCAGATGCTCTCTCGATTTCAATCTTTGCAACACCTGCGCTGTACAATTTCTTTTTCAGATACTTTCTGATGTTGTAGTCTTCTACGAGATATTCAGAAAACTCTGCATCAGCATACCATTTGGAATCCCAATCTTTAATTACAACAACTCTTAAGCCGTCAGGATTAACTTTCTGTCCCATATGATTTAATTAGCTCCTTTCCCTACTTCTTCTCATCAAGTACAACAGTGATATGGCTCATTCTCTTCTCAATTCTGTAAGCCCTGCCCTGTGCTCTCGGTCTAACACGCTTCATTGTAGGTCCCTTGTTTGCATAACACTCTGCAATGTAAAGGTTCTCGGTATTCATACCATTGTTGTTCTCAGCATTGGCAATCGCTGACTCAAGCAGCTTCTTGATAACGCCGGAAGCATATCTGGGATTGTACTCCAGAATAGCCAATGCAGTCTGCACATCCTTGCCTCTGATGGCATCTAAAACGAAACAAGCCTTCTGAACGGACACTCTAGCATAAGACAGCTTAGCTGAAGGTCTGGTATCTTTCTGCGCGTTTCTCTCTCTCTTGATTTGACTTCTATGTCCTTTAGCCATAGATTTATATCCTCCTTTTCAAACGTTGAAAAGCCTTTTAACGCATCTGCTACGGCGCAAGCGCCGCAGACAGACTAATGCAACTCCCTCTCGGATAATTGTACGTTATCGCAAACTCACTTCACGTTAATTACATTCACCCTCGCCGTCTCCAACGGATACGGTTTTAAGGCTACTTCATTCTTTTTCTTCATCCTTGCCTGTGCCCTAAGGACACAACTTGGAACTAACGAACCTTGGATTTCTTCTCATCCTTGCCATGTCCTCTATAGGTTCTGGTTGCAACAAATTCGCCAAGCTTATGTCCAACCATATCTTCTGTCACATATACAGGAACATGCTTTCTGCCGTCGTGAACTGCAATTGTGTGTCCCACGAAAGAAGGGAAAATTGTAGAACGGCGGGACCAAGTCTTAATAACCTGCTTCTGTCCCGATGCATTTAAAGCATCCACTTTCTTAAGCAAACTCTCATCTGCAAAAGGTCCTTTTTTCAGTGATCTAGCCATTGTCTTTCCTCCTGTTTTATTTGAAAACTTTATTTGATTGCTTTACCGTCACGTCTTCTTACAATCAGCTTGTTGGAAGCCTTTTTCTTCTTACGGGTCTTTAGACCAAGAGCAGGCTTGCCCCAAGGTGTACTGGGACCAGGACGACCAATACCNNNNTTACNTTCACCANCGCCATGAGGATGGTCGTTAGGGTTCATTACGGAACCGCGTACTGTGGGGCGGATACCCATGTGACGCTTACGTCCTGCTTTACCGATATTGATAAGGCTGTGATCAACGTTTCCTACAACGCCGACAGTTGCGCGGCATACAAGAGGAACCATTCTCATCTCGCCGGAAGGAAGACGAAGTGTTGCGTACTTACCTTCCTTAGCCATTAACTGTGCGCTGTTTCCGGCAGAGCGAACAAGCTGCCCGCCTTTACCGGGATATAATTCAATGTTGTGCAATTGGGTACCGACAGGAATCTCAGATAAAGGTAAGCAGTTGCCTACTCTTATTTCCGCAGAAGCGCCGTTCATAACCTTCATGCCGTCGGTTAAGCCCTCAGGAGCGATGATATATGCTTTCTCACCGTCTGCATAACAGATTAATGCAATGTTTGCCGTTCTGTTAGGGTCGTACTCAATACCTATTACAGTTGCGGGAATTCCGTCCTTATTTCTCTTGAAATCAATGATTCTGTATTTTCTTCTGGAACCGCCGCCGCGATGTCTAACAGTAATTTTACCCTGATTATTACGACCAGCGTTTTTCTTTAAGGAAACACAAAGGCTCTTTTCAGGAGTCGTCTTTGTAATCTCAGAGAAATCAGAACCGGTCATATTTCTTCTGGAAGGTGTATATGGGTTATATGTCTTAATTCCCATTTTTCTTATCTCCTTTACTAAACAACGAACCGCCCATTTTATATGAGCGTCCTTGTGTTATTGATTTTTTGCGCGGGCATCCTTGTGCCGCATACCTTAACCATGCGAAGCGCTGATTTTCTCAGTGAGCTTTAGTTAAACTCCGAAAATCCCTTCGCTCCCCAGAACTTGTTCCAGTTGAGAACTTGTTCTGGTTGAAAACTTGTTCTTGATGGGAACTCGTTCTTGATGGGAACTCGTTCTTGATGGGAACTCGTTCTTGATGGGAACTCGTTCCCATTATTACAAACCTGCGAAAATCTCGATATCCTTGCTGTCCTCAGTCAACTGTACAATAGCCTTCTTAGTCTTAGCAGTCTTACCTATCACCATTCCGCGTCTCTTTTTCTTGCCNTTCGCATGTTNATGGTATTNACCTTNTTNACCTTGGTNCCNTCGAACATNTTCTCNACAGCTTCCTTNATCATGAGACTTNTTTGCNTCNGTATGAACCAGAAAAGTATATTTCTTNTCGCCCATNCCNGCCATNCTCTTCTCNGTGATAACCGGTTTGAGGATTACGTCATAGTATTTAATGTCTGCCATTATGCGTACACCTCCTCAATCTTTGCAACAGCGTCCTTAGTCAAAACTACTGTCTTAGCCTTCATTACATCGTAAACGTTAATGGTGTTTACCAGAGTCGTGTTGATATCTGCCAGATTTCTTGCCGACATAACTACATTGACATCATTATCGCTGATAACAACCAAGCCCTTCTCTACCTTTAAGTTCTTCATTACGTTCACAAAATTCTTTGTCTTGATTTGATCAAACTTCAGTTCGTCAACAACAATCAGCTTGCTGTCCTGAACCTTGCTTGTGAGAGCGGATTTAAGCGCTGCTCTCTTCTCTTTCTTATTTAACTTAAAAGAATAATCTCTGGGAACGGGAGCGAATACAACACCGCCGCCTGCCCACTGGGGAGCACGGGTTGAACCCTGTCTTGCATGCCCTGTGCCTTTTTGTCTCCAAGGTTTTCTTCCGCCGCCGGATACCTCGGCACGTGTCTTTGCCTTCTGAGTTCCCTGACGATTATTTGCAAGCTGCTGTACAACTGCCATGTGTACCAAGTGCTCATTTACAGTAACACCGAATACCGCATCGTTTAATTCGATTGTACCAACTTCCTTGCCTTCCATATTATAAACAGATACGTTTGCCATCTGATTGGNCCTCCTTTCGNNCTAAACTAGCNTTCTACCTTAACGGTCTCTTTAATGGTTACCAGAGCCTTCTTAGGTCCGGGTACTGCTCCCTTAATTAAAAGCAGATTCTTCTCAGCGTCTACTCTTACAACCTCAAGGTTCTGAACAGTCACCTTTACACAGCCCATATGTCCGGGCATTCCTTTTCCCTTGAATACACGGCTGGGTGAGGAACATGCACCGTTGGAACCCTGATGACGATGGAACTTGGAACCGTGAGCCATAGGTCCTCTGTGCTGACCATGTCTCTTGATTGCGCCTTGGAATCCTTTACCCTTGCTGATTGCAGAAGCATCAATCTTGTCGCCTGCCGCAAAGACGTCAGCCTTAATCTCAGCGCCCAAGGTATACTCCTCAGCATTCTCCAGTTTAAACTCTCTTACATATTTCTTGGAGCTTACGCCCGCTTTCTTGAAGTGACCCTGCTCAGCCTTGTTTACTCCATGTCTGTGGATAACTTCTTTCTTGCCGCCGGCATCCTTGTTGATTATCTTGTCCTTCTTATCAACGAAGCCTACCTGTACTGCGCTGTAACCGTCATTCTCTACTGTCTTAACCTGTGTTACCACACAAGGGCCAGCCTGAAGTACC
>WFLY01000107.1 GCA_009177215.1 Bacillota bacterium | reverse complement strand
GTTCACGGCAGATGCCGCTGCTCGTTTAACAAACGATTTCGATATCGGAAAAGGGGTTATAATCGGTGACAATGAGCTCCGTGCTGACGCCCTAATTCGCAGGTTGTTGGCAGCATGGAGGATTATTATGAAAATAAATACAGAAAATGAATTATATGCAAACTTGGATAAATTACATACAACGGAATTAGGAGTCGGGCGAATTAAGAAAAACTTATCTCTCAATACAGATAAGGTAGTTGACTGGTGCCGGGATAAAATAATTGCATCCAGTGCTATAGTTACAAGAAAAGGTAAGAACTGGTATATTGATGTAGATGAATGTATAATAACTGTAAATGCTTATAGCTTCACAATAATTACTGCTCACAGAGTAAAAAAGAGGAATTAAGCTTTATGAAAAGAGAAAGAGCGGTCATGAAAAGATTACTGATTTTTATAGCGTGTATTTTGAGCATATCGGCATCTGACGGCTGCGGCTATTATAGCCCTTTGGAAAACACGGCAGAAGAGTTTACGGACAGAGCCGTGAGCGGGGAACCCGAAACATATATTATGCCATGCTCTCCGCTTATTGAGGTTGAAAATCCGGAGCAGGAGAATATGGCTGATATGCTGCAGAGGACATCGGCGGGCGCTATGGTGAAGATAGTGGCACAGGAGCTGTCCGGCAGCGGTGTGATTTACAGGATTTGCGAGGACAAGCTGGTGGTGGTGACGGCAGGACATATTTTGGAACAGGCGAGGGGAGAGGTGTGGCTTACCTTTTTTGATGATTTTGTGGTGGAGAGCTTGGAGTATGTTGTTTCCGGTAATGCCGATCTGGCGTTTGTGAAGGTGGAAATCGAGGAGATCCCTCAAGAGCATTTGCAAAAGTATTATTGTGTCAATACGGACAAGGAAAGCTTTGACGCTTTAAAGGGAGGAGACGGTATCATTGCCATGGGGTCAAAGTCAGAGGCAGCGGGAGACGCATATGAGGGAAGGCTGGTGGAGTCTTGGATATATGTGGAGGATTTTGCACAATATATGATGCTGGCAAGAGTGGAGGTATATCCGGGAATGTCGGGGGGAGGGCTTTTTGATATGCAGGGACATTTTCTGGGGATTTTGTGTGGTACGGATGAGGACGGCGAGACGGCGGTGGTGCCGCTTAACGTTTTGGAGGCAGAGATAGTTTTGCAGCAGATTTGTTCCCGCGAGGGTCAAATACTCCGCAGCAATGGCAGTGAGCCATAAGGAAACATAAAAAACTGTCAGTAGCGAATTCCAGTTTTCAAGTCCATATCGTCAGTTAATCGTCGGATGTGTTTAATCGACATACCAGCACGTTTGAGAGATGCGATAATAAACAACCTTTCAAAAGCAGAATCCTTAAAAATATGATTTCCGTTTTGAACCCGGTCAACAAAAGTTAATAATCCCTCTTTTGCGTAAAAACGAATGGTTTTTCAAAATGCTTTTTAGGCATAAGTAATACATAAAAATCAAGTATTTGATATATTTGAAATGCGTAAGTATAATGTAAGTGAAGGAAAGGGGGAGACAGCTCCGTAACTGCACTTTTAGGGCTTTCCCTTACAGCCTGCAGTGGAGCGGCAGAATTTTTCAGGAAAGCAGTGAAACAACCACAGAAAGCACTTTAGATTCAGAGCAACTTTCTGAAACGGAAAATATAGAATCCAATCTGAGCACAAGAAATATTCTGATTGTCTATTTTTCGCGCCGGGGCAATACGGATTACCCTGATGATGTGGATGCCACAACTTCGGCAAGTATTGTAGTGGATGAAGAAACTCGTTACGGTACAACATTGAAACTGTTACCCCATGCACGGCGGACTTCGATGAATTGCGGGATGTGAATCATGATGAGATGGATCGGAATTACCTGCCGGAATTGAAAGAAAGCAATCTGGATATTTCCGGATATGACACAGTGTTTGTAGGATATCCGATATGGCTTGCGTACACAATTTGATACAATGCGGAATCGCTGAAATGCCTGAAAATGATATGCTCCCAATATGGTAGACAGCGGAAATATCCAAAAACTATCATATGAGGAGCATGTTTATGTCTAAAAGAAAATATAGTAAAAAATTCAAACTAAAAGTACTAAAGGAACATGAAGAAGGGGCATCTTTCTATTCCCTTGAGAAAAAGTACCAATCAATGTCAATGAAAAAAATACTCAGGGTGTGCCGGAAGAAAAAAATACAGTCCTGTGTAAAACACAGGTATAACTGCTGCAAAAAGCCGGCTTCAGACCCGGCATATATTGTCGAAAATATCCTGAACCGGGAAATTAAACCAGACAAGCCTAATGAAAAATGGCTCACATTTGTGTCGGAATTCAAATACGGTACTGGTGAAGATGAAAAGAAGGGCAAGATATATCTTAGTGTGATACTGTATCTGTGCGGGAACAGGCCGGCAGCGTTTGAATGTACTGACTACAATAATAATCCGCTTGTATTTAAGAACTTTGATAAAGCGCTCTTAGCTAATCCGGGTGCAATGCCGATTTTTTATTCTGACAGGGGATACCAGTAAACTTCTAAGATCTTCCGGCAGAAAATAGTGGATGCCGGAATGACCCAGAGCATATCAAGAGTTGGCAGATGTATTGACAATGACCCGATGGAAGGATTTTGGGGAATCATGAAGCGGAAATGTATTATGGCAGGAAATATAAGACAAAAGAGTAGCTGATAAAGGCAATCGAGGANTATATTGATTATTACACTAAAAAACGGGTGCAGAGAAATCTGNGNGTTGTAACANCAATGGGATTTTAAAGGTGAAGAGGTGGTGGTGAGGTTGGGGAGGAAGACATATTCTCTGTGCTTTCTGGATTTTTTTCGAGGGCTTCTCCTAGCCTGTTTCAGGGGAAGAGAGCTGGGAAGAGGGGAGGGAGAGTTGTGGGAAATTTTTAGGTTTAGGAATATTCTTTCTGCTTTAGAATATAAAGAGCATTTTTTATCTTTGAAATGATAGGAGAGAGAATTCACGATATTATCAAAAGGAATGAATGTAGTGTAAAGGGATTGCTGGAGATTTAAACTTTTCCTGTCCGCAATCTATATGCAGGTGGATAAAGTGTTATGCCAAAAGGCAGTTGTTGTTTGTTATGGGAGATTTTGAAAATAAGATTTGAACGCATCATATTCACGTTGTAAAATGGAGTAGTGAAGAATGGAAAGTGAGACGTAGTAATTAGTTGGAGGCTGAACCATGGAATTAACATTAGAAGATAAGCAGCTAATTCAAGCTGCAAAAGAAGTTATCAGTAAAAATTATGATAATGTAAATTGGTGGCATACGGTAGGCGTAGCAGTAAGAATAAAAAGTGGTAAGTCATTTGTAGGTGTTAATTGTGAAAGTGTAAGTCATGGCTCTTTGCCTTTGCACGTTGTCGGAGGAAGGCGGAGCAGCAGGTGGCAGAGACATATTTAGAAAGAATGTCATCAAGAGTGGCTATGACTGTTTTAGGATAAATCATGGCGCACAAATCCGGAAATATGTCAACTGCTTTATATAAAAAATTTGGTTAGACTCTTAGAAAAAAGTATAGCCATTGAGCTTAAATAAGTGACACTGCTTCGAGGCTGCTACAAGAAAAATATCACAAAATTTTCACAAAAGCGTCACCGTTAATTCAAATTCATGAAGTAAACTTAGCAGAGTAAGCAAATTCGATTGTTTCAGCCAAAGATACAATCCTGCGTTTCCCAATTGTCGCCTGTTGCAACAGTAGCATTGCAAGTTGAAGAACGCGGCGAAGTGAAGATAGAAAGGAGATTAGTGTGAAAAATATATTTTTCACACGCAAATTTGTGCCTGTGGCTCAAATTCGCAGATTGCAGAAAGGAATGGTTATTTTTATGGATTATCGACATGAGTGGAAACACGAAATCAATCAAGCCGATTTGCTGGTGCTGCGGCAGCGGCTGCGGGTAATCGCAAGCCCTGATCCTTATGCGGTTGACGGCAAATATGTGATACGAAGCCTGTATTTTGACAATGCTGCCGATAAAGCTTTGCGGGAAAAACTGGACGGTGTCAGCCGTAGAGAAAAATTTCGCATCCGCTATTATAACGGTGATACCTCTGTGATTCATCTGGAAAAGAAAAGTAAGTTTGGCGGTCTTGGAAAAAAGCAAAGTGCCAATCTCACCGCAGTTCAAACTCAGGCTATCGCGAATGGCAGCTTGGATTGGATGCCGGACAGCTCAGAGGAGTTAGTTTGCGAGTTGTATGTCAAAATGCGAATGCAGGGTCTGAGACCAAAGACCATTGTGGACTACACGAGGGAACCATTTATCTTTGGTCCCGGCAATGTCCGGGTAACACTTGATTATAACATTCGGACGGGTTTTGGCTGCTCGGNTTTCCTAAATCCAGCCTGCACAACTATTCCCGCTGGGGATACCCCTATCATTTTGGAAGTGAAATGGGACAGTTTTTTGCCGGACATTATTCGTGATGCAGTCCGGCTTCCCGGACGGAGGGTAACTGCTTTTTCAAAATATGCACAATGCCGTATTTACGGCTAAGTGAAGGAGGAAACAATTATGACATTCAATGATATTTTTAAGTCCAGCTTTCTAGAAAATGTATCCGCCGTCAGTCTTTTCGATATGGTGTTGGCACTCGTCCTTGCCTTTGGCTTGGGAATGTTTATTTTTCTGATCTACAAAAAGACTTATCAGGGGGTTANGTATTCNTCCAGCNTTGGCGTTACACTGATAGCTNTGACNATGATNACTACACTGGTGATACNCGCTGTGACAAGNNACGTAGTGTTGTCTCTGGGAATGGTAGGCGCGCTGTCCATCGTCCGATTCCGTACCGCTATTAAAGAGCCGCTGGACATTGCGTTCCTATTTTGGTCTATCGCAGTCGGTATCGTGCTGGCAGCCGGAATGATTCCGCTGGCTGTGATCGGCAGTGTCATCATCGGAGTGATCCTTCTTGTTTTTGTGAATCAGAAATCTCATTGCAATCCATACATTGTTGTTATCCAATGCGATGGTCACGACAGTGAGAGTTCGGCAAAAGCTTACCTTGATGAAATGACGCAGCGGTGTATTGTCAAAAGCAAAAGCGCACAGAAAGGCAGTTTGGAGCTGACAATGGAAATTCGTTTGAAAAGTG
>WFLY01000216.1 GCA_009177215.1 Bacillota bacterium | reverse complement strand
CGCTCTGAATTCAGACCGCCTTTTTCGTTATGTCTATCCTTTTACCAATCCCTGATACATTGTTCCCCACTCAAACATAGAGTTAATAATTGGGCGCATTGTATTACCCAATTCACTTAAAGCGTACTCTACCCGCGCAGGAACTTCGGGATAGACAGTGCGTGTAATGATACCGTCCTCCTCCATAGAACGGAGATTATCTGTTAAAACCCGCTGGCTGATGCCGGGAATATCCTTTTGCAGCTCATTAAACCGCCAAGGACGGTCTAACAGTCTTTGTACAATAAAAATCTTCCACTTATTTCCAATCAGCATCAGTGTTGTGGCAACAGGACAGGCTGGCAGCTCGTCTTTTGTCAACATAAAGGACATCTCCTTTTGATTATAACATTCATTTTTGCACCAACGAAGGAAAAGCTCACTACATAATAAAATAGTGCGTACTTTTATTTTTGATTGCTGCAACTTATACTAAGTATAGACCAAAGAGGTCAGGAAATCAAGCAAATAAATTAAGGAGGTAACTATCATGAGTAATCTTGAAAATGTGGCTGCATTTGCTGGCACAAATGCCATATCGTCTTGTGGTTCAGCATGTGGGGCAGCAGATCCGAAACCGGAGGAAAAGCCTGCATCAGCCTGTGGTTCAGCATGTGGGGCAGCAGATCCGAAACCGGAAGAAAAACCTGCATCAGCCTGTGGTTCAGCTTGCGGGGCAGGCGATCCGGAATCGAAATAAACTTCGATTTGTAAGATACATAGAGTATCAATGCGGTCATGGACACGCAGTTTTTCTGTGTGTCTATGATTATATCCAAAAGTAAAGCTTTAGGAGGAATACCCAAAATGAAACCATACTTTGCGTTCCAATGGCATATTACAGATGAATGTGACCAAAGATGCAGACATTGTTATATTTTTTCTGAGGATAACCATATCTGCCTGAAACAGATGAAATATGAGGAAATGGAAACGGTAGTTTCAAGCTGTATGGATATGTGTGAAAGGTTAGAACGCACACCATATTTTTACATTACAGGCGGCGATCCGATTTTACATAAAGATTTTTGGNAACTCTGTGAANTGCTNAAAAAGNATNANANTANTTTTGGTATTTTNNGNAATCCGTTCCATTTGACTGANGAGGTATGNNAANGGCTTTATNAGTATGGNTGNAGNAAGTATCAGCTTTCACTGGACGGAATGAGAGAAACACATGACAAATTCAGAAAACCCGGCTCTTTTGATATTACGATAAAAAAGATTGAATGTATCAAGAAAGCAGGAATGTACTGTGCGGTCATGTCTACTGTATCATGCGCCAATAAAGATGAGTTCCCCGATATGATTGATTTGGTAGTGGATAGAAATGTTGATGTATTTGCATTTGGAAGATACTGCCCTACAAGTGGGCGGGAAAGCAAAAGAAATCATAAAAATGATTTCTTTCAAGAATACCATATACCGCCTCTTGAATATAAAGCATTTTTNGAGAAATGCTGGGCGAAATANGAACAATATAAAGACAGACACACTACATTTCAACTGAAAGACCATTTATGGACTTTATTTCTGTATGAAAAAGGGATTTTTAAGATACCGGAAAATGCTGATAAGAGAATGATATATGATGGCTGCCATTGTGCAATCAGCCACATGACAATTCTTCCAACGGGTGATGTATATGCCTGTCGGCGAATGGAAAGTAAAATAGGAAATGTATTCGACACCTCCATGTATGACCTTTTTATGAGCGCAAATATGGAGAAGTATCGGGATTTTGATAAATTTGAAAAATGTAACAAGTGTGAACTTCGAGGGTTCTGTAGGGGATGTCCGGCTGTGACCTATGGCTATACCGGAAATATGTATGCGCCCGATCCGCAATGTTGGAAGGAGTTAGGTTGAAAAATCATAGATTTTTCAATCGCAAATTTGTGCAGGGGCACAAATTCGCAGGCTAAGCAAGAATGGGGATTTATATGGATGTTTTAGGTTTAATGAAAGAACGCAGGTCTATTCGTAAATATCAGGATAAACAGATTGATAGAGAAGATTTAGAAAAAATCATTGAGGCAGGATTATACGCACCAAACGCAGGAGGCGGGCAGAGGGCAAGGATTGTTGCTGTTCATAACAAAGAGTTAGTTGAGAAAGTCGGCAGGCTTAACCTTGCATGTTTTGACCGCAGCAAACTTGCAGGAGGACATGTTTCCTCTGAACAGCCAAGTACCATTGATGATCCAACAATAAAAAATGGCTTTTATGGAGCACCTACAGTATGCGTTATTTTTGGCGCAAAGAACTTTTTATACAGTATTCCAGATGCATTCTGCTGTGCTGAAAATATGGTGCTTGAGGCTGCAAATTTAGGNATTGCATCATGCATCATTGCAAGAGGGGAAGAAACCTTTGATAATGAAGTTGGAATGGCTTTATTGAAAGAATGGGATATACCTGATACAGACATAGCCCGCTGCTTTGTGATATTGGGATATTGTGATGGGGATTATCCGCAAATTAAGCCAAGAAAAGAAAATCGTTTTTTGATTATAGATTAATCCGGAGGTGTAAGTTATGGATGCACAAACCTGTTTAAAAAAGCTGCAAAATGTTGGGGTACTAAATTTTGCGACAGTAGATAAATACGGCAAACCACAGATAAGAAATATTAGTGCAATTCATTATGAACAGCAATCTATGTATTTTTTTACCGCAAGGGGTAAAGCTTTTTGTGAAGAATTGCTGTCGGATGGTAATGTTCAGATATTGGGATATACAAAATATAAGGAAATGATAAGGCTTTCTGCAAAGGCTGAAAAAGTATCTGATAATGAGCAAAGAAAATGGATTGACATAATCTTTGAAGAACAGCCTTATTTATCAAATGTTTATCCGGATAACACAAGGGAAATCGGTATTGTGTTCTGTATCAAAAATGCAGAAATTGAATACTTCAATCTCGGTGTAAATCCAATTTTTCGTGAAAGTTATTCCATAGGAGATGCTGAGATAATTGAAAAAGGCTATTATATCTCACAAAATTGTATCGGTTGCGGCAAGTGTATGAAGAACTGTCCACAAAGTTGCATCATATCCGGCAAGCCCTTCCAGATCATACAGGAACATTGTCTGCATTGCGGAAACTGTTATGAGAAATGCCCTGTGGGAGCAGTAAAAAGACGGGGGATATCAGATGAAACAGAGTGAAAGAAGAAATTATCTCATATCAAGTTTGTTAAACGAACAGGCACAATACAAGTCAGTGGAAAGACCAAAGAGCATACAAGAGCAGAAAATGTTATTGCGGGCATTGTTTAATGTGCGTATGCCGGAGGAGGTTTCTGATGAATTTCTGAGGGTACAGGACGATTATTTGAGAGAAGAAATTTCTGAAAAAGGGATTGTAAAGATTTCAGATTTACAGCAGATACAAAAAGGTATTTATTTGTGGCAGGGAGATATTACGAGGCTTAAGGCAGATGCAATCGTTAATGCAGCCAATAGTGGAATGACAGGGTGTTACCAGCCTAACCATACTTGTATAGACAACTGTATTCATACATTTGCAGGAATACAGTTACGGCTTGAATGTGCAAAGATTATGGAAAAGCAAGGTTCCCCTGAGCCTACCGGACAGGCAAAAATCACATCAGNCTACAATCTGCCATGTAAATATGTGCTTCACACAGTCGGANNGATTGTAAACCGAACAGCCTTCGGTTCGGAAAGAATTACTCCTGAACATTGCAGACAGCTTGCCTCCTGCTATCAATCCTGCATGGAACTTGCAGAGAAAAATGATTGTGGCAGTATCGCATTCTGCTGTATCTCAGCAGGAGTATTCTGTTTCCCAAACAAGAAAGCAGCCGAGATTGCGGTGAGGACTGTGAAAGAGTACAGAGAAAAAACGGGAAGTAAGATGGAGGTGGTATTTAATGTCTTTAGGGATGATGACTATGAAATCTACGAAAAGCTACTCAGGGAGAATTGAACAATTAAGAGAAAAAATAGAAAATATGGACGCGATTGTTATTGGTGCAGGAGCAGGACTTTCTACTTCTGCAGGATTTACTTACAGTGGTGACCGATTTAAGCAGTATTTCAGTGACTTCATTGAAAAATACCATTTCCAAAATATGTATGAGGGAGGTTTTTATCCTTTTGACAGTCTGGAAGAACATTGGGCATATTGGAGCCGATACATTTACATTAACCGCTATATGGATGCACCAAAACCCGTTTATGAAAATCTGTTTGAACTGGTAAAGGACAAAGATTATTTTGTATTGACAACAAATGTAGACCATTGTTTTNAAAAAGCAGGNTTTGCAAAAGAACGATTATTTTATACNCAGGGAGATTATGGGCNTTTNNAATGCCAGNCNCCGTGNAAGCCATATACATACGAGAATGAGGCTTTAGTTAAGCGTATGATAGAAGAACAAAAGGATATGCGTATTCCAACAGAACTGATACCTAAATGTCCGATTTGTGGGAAACCAATGACTATGAACTTACGGGCAGATGCTACTTTTGTGCAGGATGTGGGATGGGATACTCATGCCAGCTATTATGAAAAGTTTCTTGATACACATAAGAAAAGCAAAATATTATTTTTAGAATTGGGGGTTGGTTATAATACCCCTGGAATTATCAAATATCCATTTTGGCAGATGACTGCAAGGAACAGAAATGCTGAATATGTTTGTATTAATAAGGGAGAAGTATCTGTACCAATGGAAATAAAGGCTCGGTCTATAGCAATAGATGCAGATATATATGATGTATTAAATTATCTATAGATTTTCTAAGCAAAAGAAAGACCGCAATCAGGTATTAGAGTCTCATCTCAATATGATATTAAATGCCATTACAGCTATATTTTAGTTGAACATAATTATTTCTTTTACCGTATAAAGGATAAAGATATAATACTAATTTTGGAGATGTTTCATGAAAAAGGAAGACTTTATGCGAAAATTATTCTGAATTGTTACCACTTCGCAAGAAGCAATAGACTTCTGGGAAGAGTGACTGCTTATNTTATTAAAATTTGTAAAGNGAAATACACTCATTGCACAAGTTTCNTTTATACAATAGGGATTTCTCTCTTGTATGGTTATTAAGTGCAAATGGAGCTTGTTTAACAATGACCAAAAAAGAACATAGCCGTTGATACAAAAACTGAAATAGCAAAAACTTACTAAATTGCAATATAAATATCCATAAACTTAATCCCCTTATTATCAAAATATTCATGTTCGTACCATGAAAATATGTAATATGTAAAAATTCAATTAGTTTAGCAAATCACATATGTATTGTGTTATAATATATTATNTGGTTTTGTTTCCNTCATTTTTTCNTTTATCGGGGTTCATAACGTCNTATAGNAAGNNNTAATAAAGCNATTTGCAAAATGNCTTNGGGAATTCCNNTGCTTGCAGGGCAAAACTCTGCATGGGTACTGCTCTCAGTTGTAGGAGTTATGATAGAAAGCATTATTGCTATGGCCGTTTATTCACTTGTAATCGAAAGAAAATATATTTGAGAAGGATATAGTATAAAATGAAAAAACAGATAAATACAAAGAAAAATATGAAAATAACCTTGATGGTGTTAATTATTATATTATTGACAGGCTGTGCAAACATTGAGAATAAAAATGAATGGCAGGGAACGGAAGCTTCAGCAGGAACAGGAGTAGATTCCACGATAGATATTCAAAATTCCTTACATCCCGATGAAGAACAGAGCTCACAGCACCTGACACAGCCGGATGCGGAGCAGGCTTCACGGCAGCCCATACAGCCGGACGCAGAGCAGGTTACGCAGCAGCCACCAATACAACAGGATGCGGAGCAGGTTACGCAGCAACAGCTCAATCAATCTGCCACGGAAGAAGTGCCGGAGCAGCCTGCCACTTTGCCGGAGGCATCTAACGGCTATCTGGTGGTAATNGACGCCGGACATCAACAAAAGGCAANCNGCGAGAAGGAGCCCGTGGGACCCGGAGCGGAGGAAATGAAGGCAAAGGTATCCGGCGGAACTACAGGCTGTGTCAGCGGTCTGGCGGAGTACGAGTTGAATCTCATGGTAGCGGTTAAGCTTCGGGATGAATTGGTAAGCCGCGGCTATGATGTAATTATGGTAAGAGAGAGCCATGACGTGAATATCAGTAACAGCGAGAGGGCGGCAGTGGCAAACGATGCGAGTGCGGATGCATTTGTGCGTATTCATGCAAACGGCTCGGAGGACAGCTCCGTGAAAGGGGCAATGACTATTTGCCAGACGGAAAAAAATCCTTATAACGGCGGTCTGTATGATAAGAGCAAGCTGTTGTCCACCTGCATATTGGACTGCATGGCGGAGGCGACAGGCTGTAAAAAGCGCAAGGTATGGGAAACCGATACAATGAGTGGCATTAACTGGTGTCGGGTGCCTGTTACCATAGTGGAAATGGGTTACATGACGAACGAGGAGGAAGATGCGCTAATGGCAACGGACGAATACCAATATAAGATTGTAGCAGGGATAGCTAACGGTTTGGACGAATATTTTCGGCCCACGGATTGAGGCATTTGTCNAAAAGGCATACACAGGTCATACTTGTGCAAGGCGGTAAGCCCGAACCGATATGCCATCGCTGAAGCAGGCTTGTATTAGGCATTAAAAATTCTAAAATAATATGTTTGCTCAAATTGTAGAAAATATGTTAAAAATTTCTACAGAAAAATATGCCAATGTAATGGACAAGGGATGGCATTTGGTGATAAAGTATGTATAAATACAAATTACGAACGAAAGGATTTACCCATGAAAAAAAAGTTACTGATAGCTATGATAATTGCCCTGAGTGCATTTGCCGGCTGCGGTCAGGAGGAAGTAATTGCTCCGCAGACCGTTGAGGGTGAACCTATATCTCAGGAGAACAATCAGGAAGAATCAACAGAGCCAGAGAAGGATGCCGACAACACAGACAATTCGGGTTCCGATGAAACTATCATTACTGAGAGAATAGTGACAGACGGTAAGATGCAGAGTTACCTGACCGGTGAATGGAAGGACGAAGAGGTAGTTAAGAGAAGAAATATGGCGGTTATGATTCCCAACAATAAGCCAGCAATACCTCAATACGGTATTTCCAAGGCGAGCATTATTTACGAGGCTCCCGTGGAAGGACGTATGACTCGTCTGATGGCGTTATTTGAGGATTATGACGAATTAGACCGTATCGGACCGGTACGAAGCAGCCGTGACTATTATGTGTATGAAGCGATGGCTTATGATTCTATCTATGTCAACTGGGGTCTGGCAGTGCCCTTTGTAGCTCCTATTATCAATACGGATAGAATTGATAATGTCAGTCAGGCGGTAAGCGGTATTGACACTGCAGCATCGGAGGCATTCGACTATTTTTCCAGACCCGGTTATAGACAAGAGTTTACCGGATATTTGAAGTTGGACGGCTACAATAAAGCTGTAGACCGTCTCGGTTATGCTACCGAATATACGGACCGTTTTGTACAGGCATTTACTTTTGCGGCAGATAACCATAGGGCGGAATATACGAATTATCCCGATGCCACTACTATCCGCCCCGGCGGCAACACCAGCAATAGAGGCGGTTATAGTGATGCAAAGCCCTGCTTTGAATACAATGAGACAGACCATTTGTATTATCGTTCGCAGTTTGGCGAGCCTCAGATTGATGAATACAATAACGAACAGATTGCCGTAAGCAACATTGTATTTAAGGTTTGTACCGGTGAGGTAAGAGAACCTGCGGATAAGGATTATCTGTCATTCGGCGNACACGGAAGCGNNGATGCTTATGTATTTACTANCGGTAAGGTAATCAAAGGAACCTNGAAGAGAGACANCNNNTATNCTCCTANCCTNTTCCTTGATGAGANCGNAAACGAAATTATTTTTAATCAGGGAAAGACCTGGATATGTAATATCTGGAAGGACTATGTGGAATACATCTCCTACGAATAAAGGATAAATGTTGAATATATTATGTTTCAATTGCTGTTTTAAAGTTCGCCAAAGCGGAAATGGGGATAAAAGTGAAAAGGAATAAACAAGAGAAGAACGGCGGGCAGAAACGCTGCCTGCCGGGTAATTGGATTATTTTTATAGGAATTGCGGTTTTTACAGTGCTATTAAATGTGTTTGCATGGAATAGCACTGTTTTCTCTAATGGGTATATTACCCATATTTTTCCAATATGGGTAAATACCTATGGCAGGCTGACAGGACTTTTACCCTTTTCTGTGGGTGAATGGTTGATTGCCGCCGGTGTAATACTGGTATTAACGGCGGTGGTTTTAGCGGTGGCAGCTTTAGTCGTATGGATAATATATCATGTAAGGACAAGTCTGTCATATGGTGGAAAATCGTCAACAGCGCAGCTTCAGGAAGTTTCACNGGAGGAACTGCCGCATGAAATGGAATTAGAGACAGCGCANCTTAAAGACATTGGCGGNTNAGGTGCATTTGGCAGATGNAATCGCTTTTTAAAAGGTTTCTACAGCTTTTTTGCATGGACTCTGTTAATCGTGAGCCTTGTTATGACGTTAAATTGTTTTATTTTGTATCATGCCTCTACTTTTTCACAAAAATATTTTGGGGGAGGTCAAAGGGAGTATAGCTTGGAGGAACTGCTTTCGGTACGCAATTATGTGGTAGAGCAGTGTAACAGCCTTTCCCTGAAAATGGAGAGAGCCGAGGACAATAGTATAGTGTATATGGGAAGTGCCATGAAAAACGGCGAAGTGGGAGATATGGGTGAAAAGGCGATAGAGCTTATGCAGGATTTGGGGAAAACCTATCCTCAGCTGGACGGCTACTATCCCAAGCCTAAACCCTTGCTTTCTTCGGATTTTATGTCTCAGCAGTACACTCAGGGANATTATTTTCCCTTTTCNNTGGAAGCAAATTATANTGATGTAATGNNTGTNANGAATATTCCCGCCACCCTATGTCATGAGCTGGCGNATTTAAGGGGCTATATTTTCGAGGNCGAGGCAAATTTTATCAGTTATCTTGCCTGTGTTGAATCAGAGGATGAATTTTTTCAGTATAGTGGATATTTAAGTGTGTTGAATTATTTGGAGAACGATTTGTATCATGTGTGGAAAGTTAATCCCGAGGCATATGACAGGGCAGCGCAGTCGGTACCTCCGATTGTAGTTCTTTCGCAAGTATATAAAGATAATGTTTTTGTGGTGGATAAAGAGTGGGAGCGCATCAATGGGAAAGCATTATTTGACACGGAGGATGTGGACAGAGTTTCCGATACCTTTACCGATATTACTCTGAAGGTAAACGGGGTGTCGGACGGAATGTTAAGTTATAACCGTGTGGTAGAGCTGCTCCTACAATACTATAGTGACGACACAGTGATGGCAATGCGAAAATGAGAGGGCTGCCGGTTGACTTATTGTTGTAAGAAATGATAGAATTAAGGGTAAATTTTACACAAGGCGTTGCGGGCAGAATGAGAGAAAAAATGAAAAACATTGTTATTATTGGAGCGGGTCCGGCGGGGCTTACGGCAGCATATGAGCTTTTAAAAAGCGGAAAAGAGGTACGAATAACGATTTTGGAGGAGTCAAAGGTTATCGGGGGCATCTCCAGAACAGTGTCTTTTCAAGGAAACAGAATGGATATCGGAGGGCATCGTTTTTTTTCCAAGGACAAGGAGGTAATGGACTGGTGGAAAAAAATGATGCCCGTTCAGGGTGCGGAGTCTTACGATGATAAGGTGCTGCATAAGGAGAAAAAGCTGCATGCAGGAGGTCCCGACCCTGAAAAGGAAGACAGGGTTATGCTGTTGCGCCAAAGGGTAAGCCGTATTTATTACAAGCATAAATTTTTTGATTATCCTGTCAGCATGAAATGGGCCACTATTAAAAATATGGGTTTTTTTTGTACGGTAAAGGCGGGTTTTTCTTACCTTGCAAGCTGCGTGCATAAACTGGAGGAATCCTCTCTTGAAAATTTTTATCGAAACAGATTCGGCAGGGTATTGTATTCCATGTTTTTCGAAGGCTACACGGAAAAGCTGTGGGGCAGGCACCCCAGAGAAATTTCCTCGGAATGGGGCGCTCAGAGAGTAAAGGGGCTTTCCGTTTTGGCAATAATAAAGGACATGCTCGGCAAGCTTTTCGGAGGAAAGAACAGGAAGGTAGAGACCTCTTTGATAGAAGAGTTTTGGTACCCTAAATACGGACCCGGGCAGCTATGGGAGATTGTTGCGGGCGAAGTGGAGAAAGCGGGAGGTCATATTTGCTTTGAAAGCAGAGTGACCGAATTCGAAAGGTCGCAGGACGGCAGCATTGCTGCAGTGCTTTATGAGGCGGGCGGACAGCAGGAGCGCATGGAGGCTGATATTGTCATGTCCAGTATGCCGGTGAAGGATTTGATTGCCGGGATGCCGGATGCACCTGATAAGGTAAGGGAAATTGCCGAGGGTCTTCCTTATCGTGATTTTGTGACGGTAGGACTGCTTGTGCCCTCCCTGAACCTGAAAAATGAGACGAAGATTAAGACCCTGAATCAGCTGGTTCCCGATTGTTGGATTTATGTACAGGACGTGGGC
Organism: Bacillota bacterium; assembly: GCA_009177215.1. Taxonomy (GTDB): domain Bacteria; phylum Bacillota; class Clostridia; order Lachnospirales; family Lachnospiraceae; genus Acetatifactor. The sequence goes on along the minus strand of WFLY01000216.1, from coordinate 2,736 downwards.
GTTAAGCTGGGAAGGATTCAGATATTCAATAACTGGTCGCCCTATATGGTGGCGGATCCTGAACACACGGTATTTATCGGTTTGGAATATTTCTGTCAGGAGGATGATAATTTCTGGAATTTGTCAGAGGATGAATGTGCGGCATTTGCGGTAAAGGAGCTTGTGTCCATGGGAATTTTAAACTCTGAGAAGGATGTCATAAGCTTCCACAGGGAGCGGGTGAAAAAAGCATATCCGGCATATTTTGATACCTATGACAGAATAGATGAAGTGAAAGAATGGCTGGATAGCTGCAGCAATCTTTATTGCATCGGCAGAAACGGTCAGCATCGCTATAACAATATGGATCATTCCATGGCGACTGCTTTTGAGGCGGTGAAAAATATCTTGAAAGGCGTGACGGACAAATCAAATGTCTGGAATGTAAATACGGAGCAGGAGTATCATGAAGAGAGAAAATAGCATATTGTGGGCAGCGGCGATATTGTCTTTTTTGACAGGGTTGCTTTTCCTACAAGATAATGATTATAAGCTTACAACCGTGAGATTTCTACTGCTGGCAGTAGGGATAGTGGGTTATAATCTGTGGCTGTTTGTCCGGAAGACGTCTTGGGAGCGTAGAAGTCTGACGATACAGTGCAGTCTTATGGGGCTGTTTACGTTGGCTTTCATACAGGGATTTTGTTTCCTTCGTACGGAACCGGACAGGTGGGGGGATATTATTGCAGGCGGTACCATAGCAATATTTATCCTGCTGGCAGTCTGGTATATTTTTTGTGTGGTGTGGGAAAAGGGAATCAGTGAAAACACGATAGCGTTACTTATCTTTGGCAGTTTTTTAATAAAATTATTTTATGTTGTGCTGACACAGGCGCATATTGTGCAGAATGATCTGGAAGCCTTGGATGCAAAAAGCTTTGGGCATCTTGGTTATGTGTATCAGATTTATACCACCGGGAGGCTGCCGGAGGTTAACCCTGTAGGGCATTATCAATTCTATCAACCCCCGCTTCATTATATTATTAGCGCATTGTGCATGAGGCTGTATTCCCTTTTCGGAATAGAATTTTCGTCCATGGACGAGATACTGCAGGTGCTTCCTCTCTTTTACACCACAGCAATACTTGTGCTCATAAATAAAATAGGACGGCAGCTGAAATGCTCCCTTTTGGGGCGCTGTATTGCGGTAGGAATTGCCGCCTTTTTTCCCTATAGCATATTTATGGGAGGGGCAATTAATAATGATACTCTTACTACCTTATTTATGATGCTGTGTGTTTATGCTACCCTCAAATGGTACGAAAAGCCGAATATGAAAGGTGTTTTGATAATGGCGGTCTGTATCGGCTGCGCCATGATGACCAAGCTGTCAGGAGCCATGATTGCGCCGAGTATGGCACTTGTTATGCTGTGGCGGGCGTGGAAGGACAGAAGTCAATGGACTGTGTATTTAAGGCAATTTGTGTGCTTTGGTTTGGTGGCATTTCCGCTGGGATTATGGTATTCTCTGCTTAGATGGGTACAGTATCGGATGCCCTTTGGCTTTGTGTGTGCCGTTTCTGAGGAGGCAAAGCAGTTTATCGGAATGTATACTAAGCGGCAACGTTTTGCAGATTACGGGTATGCATTGAATTATTTGTCTCTTCGCTGGGACAATATGAATGAGGTAGATTATAATATTCCCGTTTCTCTGGTAAAATTCAGCGTGTTTAACGAATTGGATTATTACTGTAGTAATCATGTAACATATTCTTTGGGAACGATTGTGTTTTGGGCAACGCTGGTTCTTTTTATTTTGTTGGCGGCAGCTTTGGCGGCATGGCTGTTCATGAAGGAATACAAAGCCATAGATAAGGTGTTTATGATTAGCGGAATATCAGTCATAATGTACGCCTATGTGCAATTCTGCTTTGCATATAAGCACGTGTGTACTATGAATGTCAGATATGTAATGACCGCAGTGTATCTCGGTATGCTGGTGCTGGGTGCGGTGGTGTCCGGCTTGCAGACAAGGATAACGTCAAAAAGCAGGACGGCAGGAAAAATCTTTTCCGGGTTGACAGGGGGAATTGCAGCGTTATATATGATATGCAGTGTGCTGTTGATGATTAATCTGGAGGTACTGTTATTTTAGGGTATTTGTCTGATAAAGACCAAAGTAGCATGTAGAACGTCCGCCCTATGGGAATGATTGTACAATTTGCCTTTGGTGAGTAAACAAGCTCCTACGGTCAAACTGAAAATTGTTTCCGCATGGCTGAGCTGTAAAAAAAATACAAGAAAATTTTAAGAACCCCTTGACAATTCTGCTGTTACCATGTAAAATAATCAATGTTGTGACGCTTAAGCGATTCAGTCAATGTATCGTGTGGATTTCATGTCTGCAAGCCCAGATAGCTCAGTTGGTAGAGCAGAGGACTGAAAATCCTCGTGTCACTGGTTCGATTCCGGTTCTGGGCATTACGGTAAGTCATTTAACTTCCGGATTAATATAATATGCGGGTGTAGTTCAATGGTAGAACACCAGCCTTCCAAGCTGGATACGTGGGTTCGATTCCCATCACCCGCTCTGTGTGAGAAGCACACATGTAACAATTAATTTCATACCTTCATGTATGCGCGAGTGGCTCAGCGGTGGAGCACCTCCTTGCCAAGGAGGGGGTCGCGGGTTCGATCCCCGTCTCGCGCTTTTAGTATTTAAGCGGCTTCCAAGGGTTTTGGAGGTCGCTTTTGTGT
>WFLY01000303.1 GCA_009177215.1 Bacillota bacterium | reverse complement strand
ACACAAAAGCGACCTCCAAAACCCTTGGAAGCCGCTTAAATACTAAAAGCGCGAGACGGGGATCGAACCCGCGACCCCCTCCTTGGCAAGGAGGTGCTCCACCGCTGAGCCACTCGCGCATTTACTATATGAATCCGCTGTCTTACGGACAAATAATAATATACTATATCACCCTCGAAATGTCAATAATAAAATTGTATTTCTTTTTAATGTATTTCACGAATAATTCGTTCAATTCCCACATTAAGTCAAATCCTTTTGCGCAGCCAATTCGTAAAGCGCTTTTCTATCAGATACCAGCAAAGGTATGCCAGAGTGCAGCATACTGTCAGGCTGACAAATACACCGAATACCGTAAAAGGGGTGCATGTTGAAAAATCAAAGATAATGCGGTCCAAGAAAAGCAATGGATAATAGTGGATAAGGTACAGGGAATAGCTCATATTGCCCAGTTGCACAAGGGGCACAGGCATTTTGATATACAAGCCTAAAATAAAGAAGCATAGCACAATTGCCATGGCGGGAAATCCCCACAGCAGCAGTCTGTAAAAACCAAGTACGTTAATATAAGGCTTACTTAAGGGCAGCGCCGCAAACAGAATGCAGGCAAAAAGACCGGAAGCGGCGGCAAGAGAGCGAGGGAGTCGATTGTCCTGATAGCGGGAATAGAGAAAGCGCCCAATATAATAGCTTAGGATGCCCATAATAAACTCCAGCATGACAGGGCTGCCATAGAAGGTAAGAGGAGCAAAATTTACGGGCAGAAGCTTGGCAAGAGCCACAACTCCCATAAGCAGCGCACTACAGATAAGTCCGCGGTACTTGTGGCTGATTCGCAGGGAAATAAAAAACAATATATAGAAGAATACTTCGCAGTTCACAGTCCAGCCGATACGCATAAGCGGCTGTAAAACACCGTCACCGATGTCAAAGGGGATAAATAACAGGCTTTTTATCAAGAAAACGGGATTTGCCTTTGTCTGTTCAAACATAGTGGGAAACAAAAGCAGCAGAAAAAAGGTTCCTACAGTCATAAGATAATAGAGGGGCAGAATACGGACAGCTCTTTTTGTCAGAAACCCCTCACTGTTCTTATAAGTAGAAAACATAATCATAAAGCCGCTGATGCAGAAAAAAATATCTACGCCGAAAGCGCCGCAGTTTAAAAAACGTATGTGCTCCAGCAGGACAAACAGGGCGGCAATGCCGCGCAGGGCTTGTATACTGTCAAAGTGGTATCGTGAAAAGGCTTTATATGCTACCTCGCCGAGTCTTTAATAATCGTTTTCCTTATTATTCTATCATTTTTTACCGTAAATGAAAACTTAATAAATCTTTATTTTTTAACTTGCGAACATGGGCATCTCATAATACAATTAATCTATCAGAAAGATACATAAAAGGATTAGGCTTTGCAGCTTTTGGAAAGGCATAGGTTTAGCATGGATTCAGGACAATATACTACGAGAGAGCTTTTTAAAAGATTTACGCCCTATTTTAAGAAATATAGAGGAACCTTGTTTTTGGATTTGTTTTGTGCGGCTCTTACCACGCTGTGTGAGTTGGTGCTGCCTTTGATTATGCGATATATTACAAATGAGGGGATTCGCAATTTAAGCGCANTATCCGTAAANACCATAGGNGGCTTGGGCGTTTTGTATCTGGCGCTTCGTGNCGTGGANTGNATCGCCAGTTATTATATGGCGGATATGGGGCATGTGATGGGTGCCAAAATCGAGACGGATATGCGCAGGGATGCCTATAATCATTTACAGCAGCTGTCGGACACCTATTACAATAACACCAAGGTGGGGCAGATAATGGGACGCATTACCAATGATTTGTTTGATGTGACAGAGTTTGCCCATCATTGTCCGGAGGAATTTTTTATTGCGGGTATCAAGACGGTTATTTCCTTTGTGATTTTGGCAGGGATTAATCTGCCGTTGACTTTGATTATTTTCTTATGTGTACCTGTGATGATAGGGGTGTGTATGACCTTGAATTTCCGCATGAGAGGGGCTTTCCGCAAGCAGCGCAACCAGATAGGCGAGCTGAACGCCCGCATTGAGGACAGTCTGTTGGGACATAAGGTGGTAAAGGCGTTTACCAATGAAGAAATTGAGAATCAGAAGTTTGAGCAGGACAACGGGAGTTTTTTGGGAATTAAGAAGCTGACTTACCGTTACATGGCTGCTTTCCAGACCACGGTTAAGCTGTTTGACGGAATTATGTATCTGNTGGTGTTNGTGGCAGGCNGTATTTTTANGATAAAGGGNCAGATTGTTCNCGGGGATTTAGTGGCATATATGTTGTATGTGACCACGCTGATTGCCACTATCCGCAGGATTATCGAATTTGCGGAGCAGTTTCAGCGGGGTATGACCGGTATTGAGCGCTTTTTACAGATAGTGGATGCGGATATTGATATTTTTGACGAGCCTGATGCGGTGGAGCTAAAGAACCCTAAGGGAAATATTATTTTTGAGAATGTGAGCTTTGAGTATCCCGACGACCACAATAAGGTATTTTCGGGGCTTGATTTACGGATTAGTGCCGGCGAGAAGGTGGCAATCGTAGGACCTTCCGGCGGAGGCAAGACTACATTGTGTAATTTGATTCCCAGATTTTACGATGTGTCAAAGGGGCGGATCACGCTGGACGGAGAGGATATTAAGCATTTTACCCTGAAAAGTCTGCGCAGCAATATCGGTATCGTGCAGCAGGATGTGTATTTGTTTTCCGGAACCATTTATGAAAATATAGTATATGGAAGACCGGGGGCGTGCCGGAAGGAAGTAATTGAAGCGGCACGCCGGGCGGGCGCCCATGAGTTTATTATGGGGCTTAAAGATGATTATGATACCTATGTGGGAGAGCGGGGAGTGAAGCTCTCGGGCGGACAGAAGCAGCGCATCAGTATAGCAAGGGTGTTTTTGAAGAATCCTCCCATTATTATTTTGGACGAGGCTACATCTGCTTTGGATAACGAGAGTGAATTTGCGGTGGCACAGTCATTGGCAAGGCTTTCCGAGGGCAGGACCACCCTTACTATCGCCCACAGGCTTTCCAGTATCCGCAGCTCCGACAGGATTTTGGTGCTGACTGAGGAGGGAATTGTCGAGGAGGGCAATCATGAGGAATTGTTGGCAAAAAAAGGCATGTATTATCATTTCTATGAGACTGCCAATGCCATTAAGTAATATTAGGCATTCTTGTGATGCGGGCATTGTGAATAATATAGACTATATAACAAAAGACGGGGGTAAGGCTTATGAAACTTACATTTATCGGAGCAGACCATGAAGTGACAGGGAGCTGTCATTATCTGGAGATTGGGAAGAAGCATATTTTAGTGGATTATGGTATGGAGCAGGGGGTGAATGTTTTTGAAAACGCCCCGCTTCCGGTGGACGAGGCAATGATTGATTATGTGTTTTTGACACATGCCCATATTGACCATTCGGGAATGCTGCCGCTTCTGTATGCAAAAGGCTTTAGGGGTCAGGTGTTCATGACGGATGCAACTGCTGACCTGTGTAGTATAATGCTTCGTGACTGTGCACACATTCAGATGATGGAAGCGGAGTGGAAGAATCGCAAAGCAAAGAGAAGCGCCGGTGTTGCCGCTGTGGAGCCTATTTTTGATATGGAGGATGCGGAAGGGATTATCAAGCGTATAGTTCCCTGCCATTACAATACCGTAGTGGAGGTGTGCGAGGGAGTAAGCATACGTTTTACGGATATTGGGCATTTGCTGGGTTCCTCAAGTATTGAGGTATGGCTTACCGAGGGCGGAATGACAAAGAAGATTGTTTTTTCAGGTGATATCGGAAATAAGGATATGCCCCTTTTGCGAAATCCTATGCCAACTGCCGAGGCGGATTATGTAGTGATGGAATCCACTTATGGCAATCGCCTGCATTCCAAGGAGCGCGTGGATTATGTGAAGGAGCTTGCCGCCATTTTGAAGGAAACCTTTGACCGGGGAGGCAATGTTGTTATCCCGTCCTTTGCCGTAGGAAGGACTCAGGAGTTATTATATTTTCTGCGGAAGATAAAGGTAGGAAGATTAGTGGAGGGGCATGAAGATTTTCCGGTTTATGTGGATAGTCCCCTTGCTGTGGAGGCAATAGGAATTTTTCAGGAAAATAAAAGAGAATGCTTCGATGAGGAAGCTCTTAATTTGGTAAAAGAAGGGATTAATCCCATTTCTTTTTCAAAGCTGCGGCTTTCCATTACCAGCGATGAATCAAAGGCGATTAACTTTATTGATACTCCCAAGGTCATTATCTCAGCCTCCGGAATGTGTGAGGCAGGGCGAATCAGGCATCATCTGAAGCATAATCTTTGGAGACCGGAGTGTACGATTTTATTTGTGGGCTATCAGGCGGTGGGAACGCTGGGCAGAAGCTTGGTAGAGGGCATTGACGAGGTGAAGCTGTTCGGAGAATCTATACAGGTAAGGGCAGAGATTAAGCAGCTTGCGGGATTAAGCGGTCATGCGGATAAGCAGGGGTTGATTGAGTGGATATCGGCTTTTGCGGATAAGCCCAAGAAGGTATTTATTGTGCACGGGGAGGACAGCGTGTGTAAGGCATTTACAGAGTGTTTAAGGGTTGAGTATGGACAGAGAGCCTATGCGCCTTACAGCGGCACTGTTTTTAATCTATTAAGTAATCAGTTTGAGTATGAGGCAGAGCCTATTGCGGTCAAGAAGAAAGTGAAGCTTGCCACAGGCGTTTATGCGAGACTTCTTGCCGCAGGTCAGAGGCTTATGGCGCTTATTTCCAGAAGCGACAATTTGGCAAACAAGGATTTGGCAAAATTTGCCGATCAGGTTAATTCCATATGCGATAAATGGGAGTAAGCTCTTGGCTGGTAGAATCGTCCGGCTCAACCTGCGGTTGAAAAAAACTCTTCTTTT
>WFLY01000200.1 GCA_009177215.1 Bacillota bacterium | reverse complement strand
CGCCATCATAGAGAGCCGGTAAAGTAAAATACCTTGGATACGCATTTTACGGGTACAAAGGGAAATGTAGATTTCGGGTACATCCAAAGTCAGTGGAAAAGATGAAAGATAGAATCAGAGAACTGACAAAAAGGAATAACGGATGGGGAAATGAATACAGAGCCATGAAGCTGACGCAGTTTGTCAGAGGATGGGTAAATTATTTCTCGCTTGCAGATATGAAAGGACTTTTAAGGGAAACCGATGAATGGCTAAGACATAAAATAAGAACCATGTACTGGAAACAATGGAAGAAAGTCAGAACGAAATTCAAGGAATTAAAGGAGTTAGGTGTGGAAGAAGAAAAGGCATGGATATGTGCCAATATGCGGAACGGAAACTGGTATTGTGGTGGATATTTCGTTTTGCAGACTGCATTTAACAACAAGAAACTCCGTGAACATGGATACCCAACATTCACAGAGTTTTATCTGAAAGTATGTGAAAACTAAGGAACCGCCGTATACGGAACCGTACGTACGGTGGTGTGAGAGGTCGGCTAGTCAACTAATGACTAGCCTCCTACTCGATTTAAATCTAAACTTAACATAATAATATCATAAAGTTGATTTATGTATAATTATATAAAAACTAATCATAAATATTAGTTTTTTAGTTATTTTATATAGTAAAAAAATGAAAGTACTTACATTTTACGAAAACTTGAATATAAAAAAATAATATAATAATTTTAAAATATGCTATTTACACAAAAAGAAATTTATGGTAATGTAGTTCGGGAAAGGAGGTATTTTCTGTGAGAAGAAAATTAAAAGCAGTGTTGTTGGCACTTGTAATGTGCGCACAGCTTGTATTGCCATCTGCTGAGGTACAAGCAGCACAGACAANTTANNACAACGAAACGGGTACACAAGACGGCTACGATTATGAGCTGTNGAAGGATTACGGTACCACAAGCATGACGCTAAATAGTGGGGGTACATTTAGTTGTCAATGGAGTGAAATTGGTAATGCATTATTTAGAAAAGGAATTAAATATGACACTACCAANACTTATCAGCAGTTAGGAAACATTACGGTGGATTACGGGTGCAGTTATGAACCTAACGGTAATTCTTACCTGTGTGTTTACGGATGGANAAAGGATCCGCTCGTAGAGTATTATATTNTAGAGAGCTGGGGTACTTGNCGTCCACCCGGNGCAANATCCAAGGGAACCANTACAGTTGACGGCGGTACATANGATGTATATGAGACCACTCGTGTAAATCAGCCGTCTATCGAAGGAAACACAACCTTCCAGCAGTACTGGAGTGTTCGTACTTCAAAGAGAACCAGCGGAACCATTTCCGTGTCCGAGCATTTCAAGGCTTGGGAAAGCATGGGAATGAAAATGGGAAAAATGTATGAAACCGCTCTTACTGTAGAAGGTTATCAGAGCAGTGGTTCCGCTAATGTTTATAAGAATAACATTAGTGTAGGAGGAAGCAACTCCGGCGGAACAACAGGTGGAAATACTGGTGGAACCACAGGCGGCACTACCAGCACAGGTGACAAGATTGAATGTGAGGATATGACGATTACCGGACAGTATGCCGGAAAAATCAGCTCTCCCTTCAACGGAGTTGCATTGTATGCAAACAATGAGTCCTGTAAATTTACACAATATTTTGCAAATGATACTCATAGCTTTACCTTAAGAGGATGCTCCAACAATTCTAACATGGCGAAGGTAGATTTGAAAATAGGCGGGCAGACTAAGGGAACCTTCTATTTCGGAGACGAGT
>WFLY01000186.1 GCA_009177215.1 Bacillota bacterium | reverse complement strand
TAAATCAGTTTTGAAAGGTAAAATAATTCGNACTAATAATTCTAGAACTTCTGCGAAATAGTAAAATTAAAGAAANACTTTTTCGCAGAGGTGTTCATGAGTAGAGCAAACGACAGAATCAAGAGAAAACTTGAGAAGAATCCAATAGTTGAGTGTAACAAAATTCAGCAAAAANTCTTTCCTGATGTTGTACAATAAAAATTGCTACCCTATTCTCAAGCATTTTGATATATAATCAACAGAGAATAGTAGAAATTGGATTGGCAAAATGAATCACAAAAAATTACGATTAGGAATTTAAAGCACAGGCGATTAAGCTTGCTCAAAAAATTGGTGGACACAAAGTTGCGGAGGAATTCGGTATCCCTTCTGGAACCATATATGCATGGGCCAAGGCATTTAAAGAAGAAAGTTTTGATGTTAAGTCTGCTGTTCATACTCCAAACAATGTATTATGACCTTGTTAAGGAGCGTAGCAGCACTCAGTGTATGATAGATGGAACGAAGGAAGTTGGAACATGATCCTCATAGACATGGAAGATTTATCATCATAGTTGAACAGAGGGAAAATAAAAATACGTTAAAGACTTGAAAAAACTATATTTTAGGGATTAGCAGAATAGGAAGGATATTGAAATGAAACTAAAGAAATTATCATATGATTTAACTGTATGCAAATTGTCTAGTATTTCTGATATTGATCTGAGTGATGAGATATACTTTATAGGAAAGACTGATGAAGAAATATCTCTAGTTTGCAAGACAGAAAATGTACCGAAAAACCCCATTGAGTGTGATGATGGTTGGAAAGCATTTCGTATTCAAGGTGTTTTAGACTTCTCACTTATTGGAATTTTATCTAAAATCACATCTATTCTTGCAGAAAATAAAATTGGAATATTTGCGGTTTCTACTTACAACACTGATTATATTCTTGTGAAAGATGAAAACTTTGTTAGAGCAATGGAAGTATTAGAAGAATCAGGATATATAGTGGAATAATCAATGTCATTTAGTTTAAGTATGTTATGATAAAAGCCCTCGTTTTATTTATAACAGCATATGCCGGTGCATGAGCATTACCCTTTGGACGGGGGCTTCCGTNTANCGCAAGAATGTTCATNTCAATTCNCNGCCNCCTCTNTANTNNTAGAATGGGTGTAACTTTATAGGCTNCACCCATTCCTTAACGGCTTGCTATTTCAGATTTTCCGCAAAGAATTCCGTCATCTTATCAAAAGGAATAACATCTGTCTGGTCGTATAAATCTGTATGAACGGCGTTTGGGATGATCATAAGTTCCTTATTATCCCCCTTCAAAAGCTGATACGCATCCTTGCTGAAATAGCAGGAGTGCGCCTTTTCACCGTGGATGATCAGCACAGCATTACGGATTTCGCCTGCATACTGAAGGATTGGCATATTCATAAAGGACTGGCAGCCGATCACATTCCAGCCTCCGTTGGAATTGAGGGAACGGGGATGATAGCCACGCTCTGTCTTATAATAGTCATAATAATCCTTTACAAAGAATGGCG
>WFLY01000185.1 GCA_009177215.1 Bacillota bacterium | reverse complement strand
GGAAAGACGCTCCGGCATGGAGGATTTCGTATGAAGTTTAAAATGAATAATAAGTTTATCTGCTGGGGAGTCACAGCATTTTTGGTTATAGCTGCAAGTATCTGTTTTTATTATCTGATGTTTCATGGCTCAAATATCATGTTTGGCTTTAAAACAATTGTTAATATCCTGATGCCTGTTGTTTTTGGATTGTCCATTGCATATTTAATGACACCTGTTTTGAATTTTGTGGAGTATCATATATTACTTCCCCTCTGTAAGCTTTGTAAAGTCAAGGAAATAGGGAAGAAAAAATCTTTGGTAAGATGTGTGGGCATTGGTATTACCGCCTTTTTGTTTTTTATAGTGATTTATACCTTGTGTTATATGATGCTTTCACAGATAGTACCCAGTATTTCAAATATTGTTGCCAATTTTGATACATATATCAACAACTTTACCAGATGGCTGAATAAACTGCTTGAGGATAATCCTGATATGCGGGATTATGTAATCCGCATGGTTAATCAATATTCAGGAGAGTTAGAAAAATGGTTAAACGATACTGTTTTGTCAAAGACCAGTTCCCTTATTATGACGGTTTCTCTAAGTGTTATCAGCGTTTTAAAAGTTTTGTGGAATTTCATTATAGGCTTTGTTATATCCATTTATGTATTGGCAAGTAAGGAAAAATTTACCGGTCAGGCTAAGAAAATAGTTTATGCCATTTTTCATAAGGATATCGCAAACATAATCATCAATAATTTTTGTTTTACACACAAGACATTTATAGGATTTATCAGTGGTAAGGTGCTGGATTCCATAATTATAGGGATATTATGTTTTATCGGAACAACAATACTTAATACACCATATGCGGCACTGGTCAGCGTGGTAATCGGAGTGACAAATGTCATAAATTTTTTTGGTCCTTATTTGGGAGCAATTCCAAGTGTGATTTTAATTTTTATCGTCGATCCGGCAAATCATCTTAATTGTGTATATTTTGCAATATTCATACTGATATTACAACAGTTTGACGGCAATTTCCTCGGTCCGAAGATTCTGGGGAATTCCACAGGCCTTACAGGTTTTTGGGTTATTTTTGCCATAACCTTTTTTGGCGGATTATGGGGTGTCTTTGGAATGATTGTGGGTGTGCCTATATTTGCTGTTATCTATGCGGCGATACGTTCCTTTATAAACGCGGCACTTAAAAAGAAGAAGCTCCCTACAGAGAGCAACAGATATATTAATGTCTGCATGGTGAACGAAGAAGGTCTGCAAGAATATATTCCCAACTATAAATTGAAAAAAAATCAAAGAGAAAAGAATTATTTCGGTGAAAGTTTTATAAGTAATCTGGACAAAAATAATATTATGGCTGACAGGGAAACATATAAAAATCCAGTGAAAAGGACCACAGATAACAAGGATTTAGTTGAAAAAGCAGAAGAGCAGCGGTAAAAATGCAGTATTTTATACAATGAGTACCGTTAAAGTGCGAAAATAGATATTCTAAATTGATATACATTATGATATATTAAATATGTACCTGTTGAACGGGTAAAAATACTATGAGAAGAGAGGGTATGAATATGTTTGATGAAGCTTTTTTACTGACAGTGTTACTTCCGATTTCATTGATTGTGCTGTTGTTGGTATTGATATTCTTTTTAGGATATGTAAAGGCATCGCCTGACACAGCGATCATTATCTCGGGCCTTCGTAAAACACCTAAGGTGCTAATCGGTAAAGCAGGGGTTAAGATTCCGTTCCTTGAGAGAAAGGATGAATTGAATTTACAGCTGATTCCCATTGATGTAAAAACCTCTAATGCAGTGCCCACTGCGGATTACATTAACATTAATGTTGATGCTACTGTAAATGTTAAAATCAGTGATAACGAGGAGCGTTTGAAGCTTGCGGCTCAGAACTTCCTTAACAAGAATTCTGAGTACATAGGCAGAGTTGCAAGAGAGGTTCTGGAAGGTAATGTCCGTGAAATCGTAGGTAAAATGGCACTGGAGGAAATGGTTTCCGACCGCCAGAAGTTTGCCTTTTTGGTTAAGGAAAATGCTGAACCTGATTTGGCAGCCATGGGGCTTGATATTATTAGCTTTAATGTCCAAAATTTTGTTGACGGCAACGGCGTTATTGAAAATCTTGGTGTTGATAATATTGTAAAAATTCAGAAAAATGCAGCAATTTCCCGTGCCGAGAGTGAGAAGGAAATTGCAAAAGCGCAGGCTAATGCAAAGCGCGAGGCTAATGAAGCTGAGGTTAATGCAGAATCTGAAATCGCTAAGAAACAAAATGAGCTTGCCATTCAGAAAGCTGAATTAAAGCGTGAATCTGAAATTAAAAAGGCTGAGGCTGACGCCGCCTATAAGATNCNGGAGGNGGAACAGCGTAAAACAGNTGAAATCACTACAGCAAACGCANNTATNGCAAAGCAGGAGAAGGAAATCCNCTTAAAGCAGCGTGAAGCTGAGGTTATGGAACAGGCTTTGGATGCGCAGGTTAAGAAAAAGGCTGAGGCTGATAAATTTGCAAAGTAACAGCTTGCGGTTGCTGGTTTATATGAACGCCAGCGGGAGGCGGAAGCTAAGAAATTTGAGGTTGAGAAGGAAGCTGAAGCCATGAAGGCAGAAGAAGAAACCAAAAAGTATGCTATGGGGCATGAGGCGGCAGGTATTCGCACCAAGGGTGTCGCTGAGGCAGAGGCAATTCGTGCAAAGGCTGTTGCCGAGGCTGAAGGTATCGAGAAAAAAGCCGAAGCTATGGCTAAAATGGGTGAGGCTGCCGTGCTTGAAATGTATTTTGACGCGCTTCCTGAAGTGGTTAAGAATGCAGCTGCACCTCTTAACAATGTTGATCGGATTACTATGTACGGCGATGGTAATTCCTCAAAGCTGATGAAAGATATTATGGGCACGGTTGTACAAGTAACCGATGGCTTAAAGGAATCTACAGGTGTTGATTTACAGGCAGTTCTTGCCGGATTCTTGGGTGGCAAGGTAGCAAATACAAATACCACTAACACCAATATAAAAAATAATGGCATTAATAATCAGGATATTATAGAATAAATTATAAAAAACGAATAATAAAAAAATATTCATCACAAGT
>WFLY01000317.1 GCA_009177215.1 Bacillota bacterium | reverse complement strand
CTTTTCCTTTTTTTGAGTCTTTTATCGCCTTTTCCGCTACCTTTTGCGGGCTTACTATTCCGGGAAATTTCACTTTACTGCCGTTTATTTCTTTTGACAACATATCTGTATCTACCCAACTCGGACTGACCGCAGTAACTGTAATTCCGACAGGCTTTAATTCCATATTCAAGGCGCGGGAATAACTATGTTCAAATGCTTTTGTCGCAGCGTACAGATTGATAAGGTGAACGGGTTGAAAAGCAGCGGCAGAAGATACATTAATGATTTTGCTTCCGTTTTTCATATAAGGAATACAGTAATTTGTTAATGTAACCGGTACGTTGCAGTTCAACATTATTGTTTTCTCTATTTCCTCCGCATTAAAATCTTTTGACGGCATCAATTCTCTTTTGTCAATCTATTCTTTCAATTTTTTATTCTGTTTCTATGTCTGCTCTCAGCCGAAATTATAAAGTTTCAATAAAGCATCCCAATCAAAAAGTCTGTTCCGGCTGCGCCGAAATGAATTATCTTGCCAATCAAGAGACGCGACACGTCACATTTTGAGGTGTTTTGTCAAGTGCTTATTTTAGAAAAAAGATAACGCATATAAACCGGCACCCATTGTGCACATGAGTGCCGGTTTCATCAATGTTTGATTTTAATTGCAATAAACAAACCTATCAACAGGGTTAACACTGAAATACCGAGCAAAATAAATGTATTAACTGAAATATTGGATGATGATATATCTTCCTCGGAATACATCTGTTTCCAATCCTGTTGCGGGAAACGTGTTCCATTCCTTTGTACTTGTCCTTCATCAGGTACAAGCGCTCTTCCGTCTACCTCCCTCACTTCTTGTCTGTCCGTCCGCCTTTCACCATCGGGTATGTCTGTTCTATCAGGAGGTTCCATCCCTTTCTTGTCAGCGAAATCTTGGTCATTTGACTGTGAAGGAATATTCCGGGTCATATCACCCTTATGGTCACTATCTTTCCAATTGGAAAAAGATTGATTACCACCTCCAAACATTCCGGTCGGTATAAAGCCTGAGGACGAAGTGTTATCAATCGTAATCTGCTCCTGTATACCACCAACCTCAATTGTGCATATGTCTCCCATTTTCAGCTCAGGTGTACTAATTACGACAGAAGAAAAACTGCAAGGAATTTCCTCAGAAAGAAGTTCTGTGCCAAGGGAATCTTCCAAGCTTATTGTCGTGCCTGCCATCGCGGTCGTGCTGTACATGAAAAAGCCTTGAGGCGAATCCGCGTCGAAGCCCTCCGCCATAGCGCTGCCGCCACAGGCAATCACTGTGCCGCCGCTGACTACACACTCGCCGCCGTTTTCGATCCCGTAATCAAGCGCACAGTTACCTCCGCTGTCCGAAACACTGATGAAAACTTTGCCCCCCTCAATGTAGATACTGCCGTTGGAATCCAATCCGTCTGCATCCTGACCGNAGGGGTTTGTAATCGTGATATTCGCCGCCTGTTATATGGATGGTGGAGCTGTCACCANGCCCANTGGCATTGATTCCGTCGTCTGTTGACACAATGNCAATGGTTCCGCCAGCAATTGTGATGTCTATGGCTTCAAGTCCTTCGTAACAGGCCGGAATAGCTATGCTTCCTGATTCAATATAAAGAAACGCTGTCTCGTCATCGTTCGATACAGTAATACCGTCGTCACCGGCAAAAATAGAAATCGCGGAGTTTTGAATACGCACACTATCATTAGCGTGAATACCGTGCTGTACTGCGCTTATTGTGATATTTCCGCCGGTTAGCGCCAGATCATCATTGCATACAATTCCATGACTATACTCAGCGCTTACCACAAGGGCGCCGCTTCCGTTTATCGTTAAGTCGTCTCGAGAATAAATCACTCCATCCACACCCGAAGCAATTATCTCCGCATTGTACTGCGCGCCAGAGGAGATTGTACTTTCCGTGCCATCTGCCAGTGTCAGAAACACCTTATCCGCCTGCTCGACACGAATTGCCGCGTCATCGTCACAATGAAGCGTCACGCCATCCAGCGATACCCATATTTTGTCGTTTTTGCCGGCATCAATAATGACGCTTCCATTTGTGAGTTCACCGGTAAGTACATAATGACCCGCATATACGATGTAAACGTTCCCGTCATAAACATAGGCTCCGTTTCCGCTTATTGTGCTGCCGTTGTCAGATAGTACTATTTTTGTAGCGGAAGAAGTATCCCAATCCCCGTCCAAATCATTTGCGGTAAATAGAGCGCCGCTGACTTCTTCGCTTACGACAGGTAAAATGCCAAGGACCCTGCCGCTCATAAACAAGGCTGTCAAAGCAATAGCGAGAAGGATGGCAGCAATGCAAATGATGTCAATCTTTTTGTGTGTTGACACGAAACGACCTCCTCACCCTATGTAATCTCCGTTGTAGCTGACCAGAACCGCGCTGCTAACACCCTGCATTTCGGATAGAGTGTTAATGAAGTCCGTATTATCACTTTTNAAACGAATTTCCATTGTNAGCTCCAAACTGCCTTTCTGTNCGCTTTTGCNTTTGACANTACACCGCTGCGTCATTTCATCAAGGTAAGCTTTTGCCGAACTCTCACTGTCGTG
>WFLY01000297.1 GCA_009177215.1 Bacillota bacterium | reverse complement strand
TACGTCCTTCCAATAGCCTGTAAATTCATAGGCATACAGAGGAGCTCCCTTTTCATGGCAATAGGGAATAACATGCTTACCAAAATCTAATGCCGGCTGATCTGCCTTGGCAATCAGCGCCTCTTTTAACGTCTTCCAGTTAAAGATGTAGATACCCATACTGGCAAGATTACTTCTGGGATGCTCAGGCTTTTCCTCAAATTCGGTAATACGTTTATTCTCGTCGGCAATCATAATACCGAAACGGCTTGCCTCCTCAATAGGCACCGGCATAACGGCAATGGTCACCTCTGCTCCTCTCGCCTTATGGAAATCCAGCATGACCTCGTAATCCATCTTGTAAATGTGGTCTCCCGAAAGAATCAATACATATTCGGGATTATAACTTTCCATATACTCAAGATTCTGATAAATGGCGTTTGCCGTACCGGTATACCACTCGCTGTTAGAACTCTTCTCATAAGGTGGGAGTACGGTCACACCGCCAATATTGCGGTCCAAATCCCAAGGAATACCAATTCCTATATGAGTATTCAATCTAAGCGGCTGATACTGCGTCAAAACCCCCACCGTATCCACGCCCGAATTAATACAATTAGATAGGGGAAAATCAATAATACGGTATTTTCCTCCAAATGCTACAGCAGGCTTAGCTACCTTGGAAGTCAGTACTCCCAATCGGCTCCCCTGTCCGCCAGCCAACAACATGGCAATCATCTCTTTTTTAATCATGTCATCACCTCAATCTCGCCTTCTACATATTAATGATATATTTATTATACCATATTGTCCAATAAAATGGAATAATTATCCTTGAAAAATTTGATATTTTTGGAAATTTTATATCTATTATTCACATATTTATTGTCTTTACAGACAAATTTTTGTCAATTTATCCTAATTAGAAGAACTCTTTCAAATTTTTATTATGGTCATTTTTTACATTTTCATTTATCATTTGTTTTTTTTACATAATGTGTATATAATGATAAGAGATGTATTATTGCAATTATCATTATGAAGGAAGTGTCACCATGTACAGAGTAGACTTTAACCATCCTACTTCTCTTTACTTCGTGGGAATCGGCGGTATCAGCATGAGCGGTCTTGCCGAAATCTTAGCGGACGCCGGCTTTAAGGTATCCGGCTCCGACCGAACCAAAAGCGCTCTCACCGAAGCTTTAGAAAAAAAAGGACTTACCGTATTCTATGGACAAAGGGCGGAAAATATAACCGAAGATATAGATTGTGTTGTTCTCACCAGCGCCATCCACGAGGAGAACCCTGAGTATATTGCCGCTAAAGCAAAAAGTATTCCTATGCTCAGCCGCGCTCAGCTGCTGGGTCAGATTATGAAAAATTACCGTACTCCCATTGCCATCAGCGGTACCCATGGCAAAACCACTACTACCTCAATGGTCAGCGAGATTCTGCTGGCGGCAGGAACGGATCCTACCCTATCCATCGGAGGTATGCTGAAAACTATTGGCGGCAACATCCGTATTGGTAAATCAGACTATTTTGTCACGGAAGCGTGCGAATATACCAACAGCTTTTTAAGCTTTTTCCCAANAATTGNCTTAATACTNAATANAGAAGAAGACCATCTGGATTTTTTTAAGGACCTGTCGGATATTCGTCATTCTTTTCATGAATTTGCAAGACTGATTCCCGAGGACGGCTGTCTGATCATCAACGGTGATATTGACGCGTATGCGGAGCTTACCTC
The DNA here is from genome assembly GCA_009177215.1 of Bacillota bacterium. GTDB lineage: Bacteria > Bacillota > Clostridia > Lachnospirales > Lachnospiraceae > Acetatifactor. The sequence goes on along the minus strand of WFLY01000297.1, from coordinate 6,267 downwards.
AGACTTAGCCTGTCAGGTAATTACCTATTGCGACAATTCACATACCAGTATTGGTAACATGGCAGATTACTATGCCAGCGATATCAGTTATGATAATCTAGGGCATCCATCCTTCCTTGTGCACAGCCCTTCAAAGGCCCCACACAGGATTTCTCTACAGGTACCCGGCAGACATAATATCGGCAATGCACTTGCTGCCGCCGCACTTGCCGACATTTTGGGAATTGATGAAAACATCACCGCCAAGGCACTGCTTGATTTCTCCGGCACAGAGCGCCGCTATGAATATAAGGGTACTATAGGCGGAGTTACCATAATAGACGATTACGCACATCACCCCACAGAAATCAAAGCCACGCTTCAGGCNGCAAAAAATACGCNTCACAAGACNCTNTGGTGCGTTTTCCAGCCTCATACCTACACCCGTACCAAGACGTTTATGAAGGATTTTGCCAAAGCACTGTCCTTTGCCGACAAGATAGTGCTTGCCGACATTTACGCTGCGCGTGAGACTGACAATCTGGGCATCAGCTCCGAAACTCTGCAGCAAGAAATTTTGGCACTGGGGAAGGAATGCTATTACTTTCCCACCTTCGATGAGATTGAAAATTTTCTACTGGAAAATTGCATAAACGGCGATATGTTGATAACTATGGGAGCCGGAGATGTCCATAAAATCGGAGAAAATCTTCTTGGGATATAGTTATCCACATTATCCACAGGATTTGCTGCCTTTGGAGGAAGCTACTCCTGTGGATATTCTTATTTTTGCGGTGGATAAAAAAGCTTCTATTTCCATGGTTTTTCTGCCATTTATCACCTTTATCCACATTTTCCACCCATTCCACAATTTGTGGAAAATCCAGTATTTAAGAGGGTTTCGGGAAAATTAACTATTTCTTTTTTCGGATTNATATGCTATACTTTGTTTTGCTTTCACAAAGCAATGGATTGGCGAAAGGATTGTGTTACTATGGCACGCTTAACAATTTACAAAGATAATTATGTGGACTCCACCGTTGTGTCTAACCGTTTTATTGACGAATATATGAAAGACGCTAACGATGCACAGTTAAAGATTTATTTATACCTGATTCGTATGCTGAACGCTAATCAGGCTACCAGTGTGTCTGATATTGCGGACAAGTTTAATCATACAGAAAAAGATGTTATCCGTGCCTTAAAATATTGGGAAAAGAACAAGCTTCTTAATCTTGATTATGATGGGGAAAGGAATTTGGTAGGCATTCACCTGTGCGACTTAGACACCCCTGCCACTTCAGTCTCTTCCTGTAATGTTGCACTGTCCACAGCTCCCGCGGCGCAGTCTTTGCTTCCCCTCACCGGGCAGGCAGCATCGGAGACCGCTTTTTCAAAGCCTGTTTTTTCTCCGGATCAGCTTCGTGAGTTTAAGAATCGAGAGACCACGGCACAGCTTATTTTTATTGCGGAATCCTACATTGGAAGACCCTTAACTCCTTCCGAAGTAAAATCCATTCTTTTCTTTACGGATGTGCTGGATTTTTCGGAGGATTTGATAGATTATCTGATTCAATACTGCGTAGACCGCGGTAAAAAAGATTTCAAATACATAGAAAAGGTTGCNGTAAGCTGGGCTGAGGAAGGTATTACCACTCCCAAGCAGGCGGAGAAATATTCCACCAAATATGACAAAAATGTCTATGCCATTATGAATGAGCTGGGCAAAAGCGGAAGCCCTACCACCAAGGAGTTGGAATACATCACCCGCTGGACCAAGGAATACGGATTTACAACCGATATCATTTTTGAGGCATGTGAACGCACGGTGCNTGCTACCGACAAGCATCGCTTTGAATATGCCGAAGGCANCTTAAGCAGCTGGAANCGCNAGAATGTCCACCACANGGCAGACATCCGCAAGATTGACGATTTATACCAACAGAAGCGCAAGGCTTCCTCCAGNCCTGTCTCTGCCAANAAATTCAATCAGTTTACGCANAACAACTATGATTTTGATGCCTTAGAAAAAGAACTGTTGAGCNATNGACCAAGGNAGGGAACGCATCGTGGCATTAAGTAACCTACAATATGAATCTATCATCAGAGGCTATGAACGAACCAGAGACCTGAATCGTCAGCTTTTGGAGGAGCGGAGAAACTATGTGTATCAACTGATTCCCTCCTTTCAGGAACTGGATGCTTCCGTGGGCAGCATAGCGCTTGCACATACCCGCTCCTTATTGGAGGGCAATAACGCTGCGGTAACGGAGCTTCACTCTTCTCTTATGGAGATAAGCGCGCATAAAAAGGCTTTTCTTAGGGAAGCCGGTTTGCCGGAAGATTATCTTGAACCCCTATACACCTGTTCCGAATGCAAGGATACCGGCTATACGGAGGGCTCTGACGGCCTTAAGAATAAGTGTCATTGCTTCCGCAAACAAGAGCTTGCCCTTCTCTATGAGCAATCCAATATACAAGACATGGTTTCCAAAGAGAATTTTTCCACTCTTTCCTATGAATACTATCAAGGTGAAGATTTGAACCGTTTCCAAAATGCCGTCCGAATATCCCGGGAATTTGCTGTAAATTTCGGACGTAACTACGATAATCTTTTCTTTTACGGTACAGTAGGCACAGGCAAAAGCTTTTTGTCGGGTTGTATTGCAGCAGAACTGTTAAAACAGGGATACTCCGTTATCTATTTTAGCTCTTCGGGTCTGTTCGACACCTTGGCTCGATATTCTTTTGATTCAAAATCAAAAGAAACTCTTTACAATTTCTATAAAGACTTATACAATTGTGATTTAATGATTATAGATGACTTAGGCACCGAGGTAACAAATTCTTTTGTGACCTCCCAATTGTTTGCATGTCTGAATGAGCGCCATCTTCGCAAGAAGGCATGTATCATTTCCACAAATTTAAGTCTGGAGGAGTTACGCGACCGCTATTCCGACAGAGTTTTTTCCCGCATTACCAGCAATTACACAATATGTAAGCTGACCGGTCCTGATGTGCGAATGCACAAAAAATGTACCGCAAAGGCATTGAATGTATAGAAACGGAGGATATTTTTCATGGGCAATCGCGAAGAAAAGCGAAATTTAGAGACCATACCCGTAGGCTCTNTANGAATNATCTCANTAGAGGGNTGCAGACCCNTAGGAGAAAAAGTAGACAANTATCTTGTAAAGTGGAGAGCANAANGTGAAAGCGAACACAAGGACTCCCTTGCCTTTGCCGGTTATCAGCGGGATTCCTATCTTTTGGATGCAAAAGTACCGCGTTTTGGCTCCGGTGAGGCAAAGGGTATGATTTTAGAATCCGTTCGCGGTACTGACCTGTATTTATTGGTAGATGTCTGTAATTATTCTATGACCTATTCCTTATGCGGGCACGAGAACCACATGTCGCCCGATGACCATTATCAGGACTTAAAGCGTATTATTGCCGCTGTGGGCGGTAAAGCAAGACGTATCACCGTCATAATGCCTTACCTCTATGAAAGCCGCCAGCATAAGAGAACATCCAGAGAATCTTTGGACTGTGCACTCGCTTTACAGGAATTAGTCCACATGGGTGTTGACAATATTATTACTTTTGATGCTCATGACCCCAGAGTACAAAATGCTATCCCGCTAAACGGATTTGAGACCGTACAGCCCGCTTACCAATTTATCAAAGGTCTCCTTCGTTCCGAACAGAATTTAAAATTTGATTCTGACCACATGATGGTGATCAGTCCTGACGAAGGCGGAATGAAGCGTGCTATTTACATTGCTAATGTATTAGGTCTGGATATGGGTATGTTTTACAAGAGACGAGATTATACCAGAGTTGTTAACGGTCGCAACCCCATTGTTGCACACGAGTTCCTTGGAACCAGTGTACAAGGCAAAGATATGATTATTATTGACGATATGATTTCCTCAGGTGAAAGCGTTTTAGAGGTTGCCGCCGCTCTAAAGGAACGCAAGGCAAATAAAATCTTTGTCTTTTCCACCTTCGGTTTATTTACCGGCGGTTTGGACAAGTTTGACAAGGCATATGAGAATGGTGTCATCAACAGGGTACTTACTACTAACCTCATTTACCAGACGCCTGACCTGCTGGAACGGGAGTGGTATGTGAATTGTGATATGAGTAAATATATTGCCTATATCATTGACACGTTGAATCATGATTCCTCTATCAGTGATTTGTTGAACCCTAATGAAAGAATTCAGCAGATTGTGGCAAAATACAGAGTCGGCAATTTATAATCTACAAACAGCAAGAATCCCCGCTATTATTTGATATCCTGATATTATCTAATAGCGGGGATTATTTAATGATTATTTAATTGTAAACCTTTTTATTTTATTGTTGACATTTCTTTCTTTATGCAGTATACTTCATAATGTCAACCACATTTGTTTTAAGGTTGATATTTCATGTAATAGTTCCTTGCCATTGTGCGAATGAACCCCTACAGCAAGCTGACAGGGTTTCAATCTTGCAGCGGTGCCAGACTATTACAAACGAAATATTTTAAATACAAAAGTTTGTTTACGCCCGGATTTGCGAGTGTTGACAGTATGGAGGATTATCATGCAAAAAATAACCACAAAACAAATGGCTCTAATCGGACTAATGGCGGCAGTTATCTGTATTTTAGGTCCTTGGTCTCTGTACCTGCCGTTAAACCCTGTACCTATTTCCCTTTGCACTTTGGCAATCTATTTTGTAATATCCGTTTTGGGTATGAAGCTTAGCACAGTCAGTGTTTTAATCTATATTCTTCTGGGTTTGGTAGGACTTCCCGTGCTCTCCGGTTTTAGCGGAGGCGCTGGCAAGCTTTTCGGACCCACCGGCGGTTATATCATCGGTTATATCTTTATGGCTCTTATCTGTGGTTTTTTCGTCGATAAATGGTTCAATCGTGATGGTTTCGGCAATAAACTGATAGCCTTTCTTGGCATGCTCTTAGGTACTGCCGCACTCTATCTGTTCGGCACTGTATGGCTGGCATACCAGTCGTCTCTGGACTTTCCCGCAGCGCTTGCCATGGGCGTCATTCCCTATATTCCGGGAGACTTATTAAAAATTATCCTTGCCATGCTATTGGGTTATCAGATTCGCAAACGTTTATTAAAAGCCGGTATTATAGGAACGTCTCAAATGCCTGCATTCAGACCAAATTAATGCCGGTATTGGCTTTACGAACTATAATTTAATAAAAAACAAGGCAAATCACAGGTTCAGCTTGTATACGCCCACAAATTCTTAATCTGCCCATATAATTTATCATAGCTCCATGTCAGGTTGCTTCGGGCAATACAGTTAGGGTCATTTACCAGAAAACCCTCTTCATTATATCCGTGAATTACAATATAATGCCCTTCTGTGGTAAAATCCCCCGGTCTCAATGTACAAATGATAGCGCCGCCTTCATCTAACACTGCCTTCATTGCCGATTCAGACAGCGAAAGTTCTTCTGCTTTAACTCCCAACTGCTCCGCTCCCTCTGTCATCAGTGACCATGCGGTCCCCACGCCCTGCACATAATATCCGTTTTCTTCGCTGAACTGCGCAACTCGCGCCGGAGTCCATTCCGTATTGCCTGTCAACGTAACTACTACCATAGAAAGACACACCGGTCCACAACCGGACAATGCGATGATACTTTCTCCATAAGGTGAATACCCCCAACGCTTGTCCCACTGCAGCAGCAACGGATACTTCTCCTGTTGTTCCAGATCAGACAGCTCTCCCGTCTGCTCAGGGTCTGGCGTAAAGTACCCCAGCAAAAACTCCTCCATCTCAGTGTTATTCACATATGCTGCCAGCAGCTTTTCAGGATACTCCGTCCTGTCCTCATATATTTTTGCCGCAATATTGTTTGTCTCTGCCAGTTCATTCAGCTGCTGATAGATTTCCAAAAGCTCACGCTTCACCGGCGCTTGTACTTTAACCCAGCCGTTTTCCTCCGATGTTTCATTATCCTTATCATTTCTGTTTAAATTTACTGCCGCCTCATAAAAGGTCAATGCCAAGACCGCCAACATGCCAAACGTAATAATAACTCTTTTTGCGGTCCGAATTGCTTTTTTCCTTTTGTTTCTCTTATGAGCTGTGTATCTCCTTCTCTGTTCCATGTAGCTTTCCCTCATTTCTTCACATAGCCGTCACAATGCAACAGTTTAACCATGCTGCCGTCCGCCCGGTAATTGGACAACTCCACATATGACATACTACATGCTTCTGTTATAGATAAAACTCAATAGAATTTATTATAAAAACACT
>WFLY01000063.1 GCA_009177215.1 Bacillota bacterium | reverse complement strand
GCCCCGCCGAGCAGGTGATATTGCAGCCTGTTACTCGGACGCTGCCAGAGCAAAGGAGGAGCTTGGCTGGGAGGCAGAGAACGGCATACGTGAAATGTGTGAGGATTCTTGGAGATGGCAGAAGAATAACCCGAACGGTTATGATGACTAGATGCATGAATATGTATAAAAAACAAATAAAACACAGGCGGTGGAATTGTTTTCCGACCTGTGTTTATTGTGTCAAGAAATGATTCATGTTTGCTGTAAGGACATCTTGCAGGAATAGCCGCATGAAGTTTCTCGTTGCCTCGTCACGTAAACGCTCAGGAATGGGGTAATATGCCTGTATAAAATTCCGTGGTTATGCCACGTATAGATACATGAAAATAAAATGGCAGACGCTTCCGCCCATGACAAACAGGTGGAATACNTCATGGGAGCCGAAATCCTTGTGNCTTGAATTGAAAATCGNAAGCTTCAAGNNATAAATAACGCNGCCGATGGTGTAGATANTGCCGCCTGCAAGGAGCCATAAAAATGCCGCTGTGGGAAGAGTCTGGAAAAGGCGTCCGAATACCAAAAGGCATACCCAGCCCATGGCAATGTAAATAACGGAAGAAAACCACTTAGGACAGGTAATCCAACATGCCTTAATAGTCATACCTACAAGCGCAATTCCCCAAACAATCGCCAAAAGGGAGTAGCCCAATCTGCCGCCAAGCACAATCAGGCATACTGGAGTATAGGAGCCTGCTATCAGCACAAAAATCATCATATGGTCTATTTTTTTAAAAATACAAAGAGATTTGCCTGCCAAATTGACCGAATGGTAAGCGGCGCTGGCGGCGTAGAGCAAAATCATACTTCCTATAAAAATTGCCATAGCGGCAAAATTGCGTCCTCCGGAGGTTACACCTGCTTTAATTAAAAGAGGAACAGCGGCAAATACTGCCAGCATCATTCCGATAAAATGTGTAAGTGCACTTCCCGGTTCTCTGATTGTAATCTGCATAATTATTCCCTCCATTCTATGATACACTCTTATTGTATCCCAATAATAAAAAATACATATNGTAGATTTNNAAACTNTTTNAAAAAATTATTAATTTCATTNTGTANTTTTTANAACTANATATATATTANTCTTAAANCAGAGGAATGTNAATAGCCATAAATAAGAAAAAGCTGCCAAGGGGCAGCTTAGTCTTCCTCAATAACCTGAATTTCTAAATAATCAAAATCAATAGTTTCTATAAAGTTGTCTTGCGTAAAACGCACCTTATTATGTCGTTGGAATTCTGCAATCGTTTTATCAAGCCAGATAGGCTTTCCCAAATCAAATTGATAGCATATTTCGTCTAATGCCCGGAAAATTTTGTGAGTACGGGTATCTGTACTGGCATCCTTGATACAGGTATCCTGAAGCATGTGAGTGTCTTTAAAGGTTCTTGCCCATAATCGAAACATAGTCAGCCTCCCTTGCGCAACAGCCTTTAACTGCTATTGCAGTGTATTTATCTTAAGGCATAGGCGTAATATTTTCAANTCANTANTATNNTTNGNNGNNATATTNTTNGATTTTTCCNATATATNTAGAAGGTGGTGTTACTNNGAATACAACTTCCTGTAAATGCTGCNGACTAATATTAAAAAANGATTAAAGTTTTGTGAAAAATATACGTTTTTATGAGTTTTTATGCTATAATNGTAATAGGAAAATAACCANTAGGAAGTTTGAANGAGCGGCTATGGAATTAAAAGCAAGTAACGGAGAGGGGATTGACAGCTGGAAAGAGGTCACTTTAATTTANNATGCTGCATTGAGACAAATTGAGACTANGATGGAAATTCTCAATGATGAATTTCAGCATGTGCATCAATACAATCCTATTGAGCATATTAAGGCACGAATCAAGACCCCTGAGAGCATTGTTAAGAAATTAAAAAGGAACGGTTATGAGTCAACCATTGATAATATGGTAAAATATATCAATGATATTGCCGGTATTCGCATTATCTGTTCTTTTACGTCGGATATTTACCGCATTGTAGATATGATTAGCGATCAAAAAGATATCAAGGTAATAGGAGTCAAGGATTATATTACATATCCCAAGGCCAGCGGCTATAAGAGTTATCATATGATTGTTACGGTTCCGGTATATCTTTCGGATAGAATTGTAGATACAAAGGTAGAGATACAGATTCGTACAGTGGCAATGGACTTTTGGGCAAGTCTGGAGCACAAGATTCATTATAAATTTGAAGGAGATGCACCGGAGCACATTAAGAATGAACTAATTGAATGCGCAAAGCTGGTGTCGGATTTGGATGTCAGAATGCTTTCATTAAATGAAGAGGTGGTGGCAATCAGCCATGCCAGAGAAAAGGCATTTTCATAGATTGAACCGCCGCAAACGAAAGCGGTGTTTGAGATAATTATGTCCATTTAGATTGATATCAAAAATAAATCGACAGAGGCAGGCGATAGGCGTAAGCTTATCATTTCCCTCTGTCGATTTGTTTAGGGAGCTGCTTAAAGAGAAAANNTANCCGATAGCGCTGTGTGGGCAGNGGAAAGTGTAGNATAATAATAAATATAAGGCNATAANANGAGGAGTNCCCAAGCACCTTACGGCANTTGGGCTATTATGAAAAAATTTATCTAATGCGCAGCGAAAAATGATACGAAAATCACTAATTCAAATATTAGTAATTATAACAAATGTATGTGAACAAATTATGAATAACATGTAAAGCTTTGGTGAATGTCACAAAAAAACGGAGAAAACATTTATAAAATGGTACAGTATGCGTAAAAATGAGTTTGGTGTTAAGAGTTGTCAGAGATGAGAAAAAATGGTACAATACATTTATAAGAGTCTTTGATAAATGGCGATTTGAAAGTGGTAGATAGACATGTTTGGAGGAAAATGGATGGATACTTTTATGGACAAGCTGGCACATAAACTGACGGCACAGGAGATGATTAAAGCGAATTCGGCAGCAGAAGCGGAGGAGCTTAAAAGGTTGCGGAGTCAGGTTAAAGAATTTAATGATTGTCTGGCGCAGATGAAGCAAGCGAATGATGAATTGCGTGTACAGATTCAAGGACTTGTGGAGGATGGTGTTGCGAAGCTTGAGAGTGCAAAGGTAGACGGAGCAGAGATTGACCGTTTGGNAGAGGAAAGCATCGCNAAAATACAGGAAANTCAACCGGACACGCAACAGANTCAAGAGCTGCAGGAATTAAAGCAGACCATGAACGAGAAGCTGGAGGAGAGCGGAGAGAATATACATAAAGAATGTGTCAAGGTATATCGCAATGTACAAGCGGTTGTGGTAGAAGAAAGCGGCAAGCAGGCAGAAGCAGTTAGTACTGCCGTGACAGGTATGAAATCCAAGCTTAACGCAATATNGGGANNTNCTATTGTNGCNCTGATTGCAGGTTNAGGCGGAANTGTGTTCNAGCTTCTTNTTTTTCTGCATATCATATAATGAAGGAATATTGTAAATAAGGTGGTTTTTTTATGGCAAAAGAAATTTGGAAGCCGGGCAATATGCTATATCCTCTTCCCGTAGTCATGGTGAGCATGGCGGATAGAAACGGCAGATATAATATTATTACTCTTGCGTGGGTGGGAACTGTTTGTACCAATCCGCCCATGGTGTCCATATCGGTGCGTCCGGAACGCTATTCCTATCCGATACTGAAAGAAACGGGTGAGTTTGTAATTAATCTCACTACCAAGGAGCTTGCCTTTGCTACCGATTATTGTGGTGTAAAGAGCGGTAGGGATGTGGATAAATTTAAAGAAATGGGTTTGACGCCTCTCCCGGCAAGTCAGGTGAAGGCACCTTTGATAGCGGAGAGTCCTGTGAGTCTTGAGTGCAGGGTTACACAGATTTTGCCTCTTGGCTCCCATGATATGTTTTTGGCAGAGGTAGCCGCAGTACATGCGCAGGACAGATATATGGATGAGCAGCAAAAATTCCACTTGGAAAAAGCAGAACCGATTGTTTATTCACATGGCGCATATCTGACCTGCGGAGAACAATTAGGCACATTCGGCTACAGTGTGAGGAAAGAGCCTTCTTTAGAATAGCGGTTAATGTTTTTTATAATCATCATGGGAGTTTAACAGACTCCCTCTTTTTATGGCATCATTGCCGAAGCGTGCTCTGATGTTATCCAGCGCAGCGTTGAGCTTTTGCTGCTTTTCGGATATGGGAGCGGAATAATCAAAAAGATTCAGCTGTATGGGGGTGTTTTCCTCCACGAGCTTTGCAGTGCGCACGCCCAAAAGCCGGATGGGAGTTCCGTTCCATAATTCGTCAAATAACTGACATGCATGTCGGTAAATAACATCCGTTGAGGCAGTGGGAGTTTCCAAAAGCATTTGGTGTGAAACGGACTGAAAGGTGTGATATTTTATTTCTATACATACAAGACCTGCAAACTGACGGGAGGCGCGGAGCCTGCTGCCCACCGATTCCGACAGGCTGAGTATTGCTTTGACGGCCTCTTCTCTGGTAACGGCATCNTTTTTCAGNGTAATGGAATTACCGATTCCNTTTAGCTTCGCAGGNTCCGGCAAAACNGTGNAAGCGTCCTNNCCGTTGGCGTACTGCCACAATGTAAGCCCATGGGTTTTTAAGTGAGCCTCCAGAATATCAGGGTCTGCCGCCGCTAATTCACCGATAGTGAGAATGCCTAACTTTTTTAAGGCTTCTACGCTGGAGCGACCGCACATAAAGAGAGCGGAAACAGGCAAATGCCATATTTTTTTCTGAATTTCCCATGAGTATAAGGTGTGGACCAGATTAGGCTTTTTAAAATCGGAAGCCATTTTGGCAAGAACCTTTTTGTCGGAAATGCCGATATTGACTGTAAAGCCCAGAGTGCGGTAAATCTCGTCCTTTATCTTTTCGGCGGCAAGCTCAGGGGAAGTATATTTACCGGAAATCGGGGTATAATCCATAAAGCATTCATCAATGCTGACCTGCTCAAGGTCGGGGCAGATATTGTATAAAAATTCCATGAGTCTGGCGCTCATCTGCCCGTAGAGAGTATGGTTGGGTGCGACGCTGACCAGATTAGGACATTTGCGAAAAGCGTTTACTACAGGCTCGCCTGTAGATATGCCGTATGCCTTTGCAGGTATGGATTTCGCCAGCACAACGCCGTGGCGCTTAGCCATATCACCGCCGATAATGGAGGGAATCAGGCGCAAATCAACGATATCGCCGGACTGCAGGCGCTCCAGAGCGGACCAGCTTAAAAATGCGGAATTGACATCTATGTGAAAAATTATTTGCTCCGGCATACAGAACCTCCCGTAGGTGTAAGAACAGTTTCGACATGCCATTCATAAGTCTGCAGAGTATATGATTGAACTGTTATCCCATAATATTTTACCACATAATAGACACTTTACAATCTAAATAAATGCTGATAGAATAAATCTGTTACGGAATTGTTACAGGAAATCTTGAAAAAATTGAGAAAATAAAACTGATGAAAAAAATTACATGCCATTAT
>WFLY01000167.1 GCA_009177215.1 Bacillota bacterium | reverse complement strand
TGTTACTTTTTGAAATTATTTGTCGGTATTGTTGATATCTATGTACATTTTGGCTTCTCTAGCGATTAATTCAGCTTTACTAATATTGAATAATGATATACTATTATATTTGCAAAAGGGGAATATTGCCAAGAATGGCGGTTGCAGTTTATCTGTACCGCCATTATTCATTTACTTAATGTCCACAAAGCTTGATTTAAGATATATCTTTTCTTCCCTATGCTTGTTTAAGCTACTGGAATTTTAAAAACATTATTCTCAATTATGTCAAGGACAATACCCATAACTGCAGGTATACATTTTCTTGATTGCGTGATAAGTATAATGTTGATCGCCTTTCTCAAAAACTAATGTTTGTCTCCTTGTCTTCCATATTTTAAGTTGCTCATAAAGCTTCATTACGATATAATAAATATGTAAGTATTTCAGTTCATTTTAAATATAAAACGAGAGGTAACAGCTATGCAATGTCCAAAATGTGGAAGCAGCAATATTAACAGCCAGCCCATAACGGAAACCACCACTACCACAAAGACCAAGGGTTTTGGCTGGATTAAGTCCTGCCTTGGTTTCCTTCTGTTTAATATCCCCGGTATTTTATGCGGTTTATGTGGAATGGGCAAGGGAAAATCAAAAACCACCACTACTACAAGGATTATTCACATATGTCAAAATTGCGGAAATCGGTGGTATTAATACTTGATGAAATAGGAGAGGCAAGCGGATGTCACCGAATGAAGGAAAGAAGCTTCTTCTATAAGGGATATCAATTCCCCGTCTGCGCCAGATGCACAGGTGTCTTCTTAGGAGAGCTTACCTCGATACTATTACTCTTTTTTAGAAAGCTCCTGTCAATATGGACTTCTGCTATCATGCTTTCGATTATGGGCGCAGACTGGGGTATCCAAGAGATTGGTATCAAAGAATCCAACAATATACGCAGATTAGTTACTGGGTTTCTTGGTGGTTTGGGACTATTTTCTATCTATATAAATTTAATCAAAAGCGGATTAAAGTTAATAAAAAAACGGAAATATCATCCAAATTAATAACCTTAACATTTTGCCATATTCATATTTGAAAATACGATTTTTTTAGGGGAGGATTCCTATGGAACATTTTCAAGAGTCTGTTTTAGAACTAAAGAACATTATCGATAAATATGACAACATTGTCTTTTTTGGCGGAGCAGGTGTATCCACAGAAAGCGGAATCCCCGATTTCAGAAGCGTGGACGGATTATATCATCAGGAATATGATTATCCTCCCGAGACCATTTTAAGCCATAGCTTCTATCGCTCCCATCCAAAAGATTTTTACCGTTTTTACCGCAAAAAAATGCTTTTCTTGGACGCTAAACCTAACGCTGCCCACAGAAAGCTTGCCGAATTAGAGGCACAAGGTAAACTGCGTGCCGTTATTACCCAAAATATCGATGGCTTACATCAGGCCGCCGGAAGCAAGGTTGTCCTAGAGCTTCACGGTTCAGTACTACGCAACTACTGCGAAAGCTGTGGAGCCTTCCATGATGTTCGATATATTTTAAATTCTACCGATGTGCCAAAATGTCAGGAATGCGGCGGCTCCGTAAAGCCTGATGTTGTGTTGTACGAAGAGGGTTTGAACCAGAAAACTCTAAATGCTGCGGTAAATTACATACATAATGCAGACGTGCTTATTATAGGCGGAACCTCTCTAGCAGTATATCCTGCCGCCGGTCTGATTGATTATTTTAAGGGGGATAAACTTGTAGTTATCAACAAATCCTCTACCCCTCGGGATACTCATGCAGATTTGCTGGTACAAGGTGCCATTGGGCAGGTTTTTCAATCACTTTAGAACATTTACCACCAAATAAATAATCGGCTGATGCAACAGATAAATAAGCAGAGAATGCCGCCCCATGAATTGAAAAGGCGTAAAAATGATTGGTATCTTTGCAANACCTGCCTGCATAGNTTTCTCCAACAACTTATACTNATNGACAAATCGATACAGAAAGTAGCCGGTTGTAAATAGAAANAACCATGGTATNATTGAAAAATAATCTGTAGAATAAAAGTCCTTATCCATAAATCCCAAAAAGGTCATCAGNTATCCCTTGTCATACCAGCCCTTTGGCAGGATTAAAACACTGAATCCCTCAAATCCCAGCGAACCTCTGTTTACATTTCTCGACACACAAAAAAGCAAAGCGTTCAACGCCAGCCCCACTGCCGGTGGGATTTTGCAAAGCGTTCTATCCAAGGGAATCATAAGCAGCATACCGGTTCCCAACATTGTAAGAACTCCAAACACCACCCGTTGCTGCGGTATCAATAAAATTGTTATCACAGACACCAGCAAACCTGCTCCAAAAACCTGCAAGCCCCGTCTCAATCTTTTCTCTCCCATTGACCAACAGAATCCAGACAACAAAATAAATGTCCAGCAAATACTCTGCTGCCAAACATAAGCCAGACTTGAGTAAAACCATTCCCAAGGATAGTCCGCTATGTAAACCATATCCCATACTCCATGGTAGAGTATCATACTTAATAATGTAATACCTCGTATCACATCTAAGCATTCATATCGCTGCTTCATCTTCCTTTGTACCCTCTGTTATACCTTAGAATATAATTTTATGCGCTTTTCTCACAGGTAATCACACAATCGGCTCCAGCTTTCTGATGTTCGTCCAAAATAATTTCCCCTATACTTTTAGCCTTGATATATCCCGACACTGGATTTTTTACACTGATAATATAAGAGCTTACATCAGCCTCCACCTCACTATACTCAAATGCCAAATCCGTATCTATCATCTCGCAATCTGTCAGAACCAAGCCTTTTGCATAACAAAGCGGCTGGGTTCCAATAATTTTACAACGAATCAANTGAAGATTCTCTGAATACNATGCCAGATATTCACCCTTTACAACACTATCCTTCACAGTTACATTTTTACTGTGCCAAAAGGCATCCTTAGTATCCAACACAGAATTTTCTATCAGGACATTTTCCACATATTGAAAGGAGTACTTACCTTTCATTTCTACATTTTCAAGATGCAGTCCTTGCGTTTCCAGAAAAACATATTCTGACTGCAGCTTACAATTTTTTAAAAGTATTTCTCCACATTTCCAACCAAATTCCGGCGAAATAATGTCACTATCTTCAATTGTACAATTTTTACACTCTCTCAAAGCCTTGATTNCACCCAGCTTACTTCGAGATATTGATATATTNTCATCATACCATAGCGCTGCCCTACAGGTTTCCGTCATAACGGAATCTGATATGATTGCTCTTTGCACATGCCATAGAGGATAGCGAAGTCGAAAATTACACTTCTCCACAACAATATCTCTACATTCCTTCAGGGCAGATTCTCCGTCTGCCGGTCCGTCAAAGGTACAGTCACTTACAACAATATCATGACTTCCATATAAAGCTCTCTCTTCATCGTAATTTTTGTTTTCGTATCTCATATAATACCCTCACTCGATCAATATATTATTAATAGGTCAACTTTCTTTCTTATTACATAATTTATCAATCTATTTTAAACATCACACTCCAAAAAAATCAAATACCCCGTCAGCTTGCTACTGGGTATCAAACTTGCAGTGTAGCAACGCGTAACGCATCCTTGATGCGTGGGTATTGACCCTTGTGGGAATAAACTATCTGTAATATCTCTAAAATTATATACTTTCTTATTAATTTTGTAAACTAAAAACCCCGAAAACATATCGTTTCGAGGTCATAAAAGGCGTCTGCCGGATTTGAACCGGCGATAAGGGTGTTGCAGACCCGTGCCTTACCACTTGGCTAAGACGCCATATAAAATTAAAAATGACTCCAACGGGAATCGAACCCNTGTTACCGCCGTNAAAGGGCGATNTCTTAACCNCTTGACCATGNANCCGCTNCTTTTCCGCCTGTCTTCTTCCTTCCCGGCGCTTCCCTCTTCTTAAATGGCACACAC
>WFLY01000283.1 GCA_009177215.1 Bacillota bacterium | reverse complement strand
TATGCTGATGTTTTAGAAGAATATATGCTTGGTGTAATCAAAGAAAGACTGTCGGAGTTTCAAAAACTCTCTTGTATCGTTGACACAGGGGAAGAACAAAAGAATATGACTAAAAAAATCCGTCTGACACAGATTGAGGAAGAAATTGAAGAACTCCTCTCAAAAGTGTCCGGGGCAAGCGGCGTTCTGATGAAGTACATAGACGAAAAGGTATCAGAACTGGATACAGAGCGGAAAGCCTTGCAGGAAGAAATCGTTACGGCAAATGTCACAGACACAGAGGGCAGACTGAAGCAGATAACCAACCATATAAAAGCATGGGAAACGCTCTCTTTCGAGGACAGACAGGCGGTAGTTGACACGTTAATCAAAGTCATTCGGATTGCAGACGGTAACATTGAAATCACATGGAACATTTAACATCACACACTGTGAAAGTTTAAGACACATGATTTTGGGGAAAATTTTATGAGAAGTTTTTACTTCAATCTTCCCGATTCGGTGAAGCACTGCGTATTACAACCGATAAGCTTAACAGCAAGAACTTCTATGCTTTCAATCCCGGCTTTGATATGTGTGAAAATTGTAACGGAAAGTAAGGGAAGCGGCAAATTAATGATGAACCTATAATGCTATGCGGAAAAAAGAAAAGACATGCGGGAAAGAAATATTTCCTACATGTCTTTTTTAAGAAACAATGTTACAACATACAGGGCAGAAGACAGAAAATTCCGTCTTTTGTGTAAAAAGGAGTATAATAAATCACACATAATGATACTGTTTTCTTTTACAGACGAAAAAGCTCACGGTGACAAACAGCGCCAAGGTTTCGGCAACTACAATCGCCAGCCAAACCCCGTCTATGCCTAAAAGCGCAGGCAACAGAAGAAGCACGGCGATTTGGAACACAAAGGTGCGCAGAAAGGAAGCGATAGCGGATACGCCTCCGTTGTTGAGCGCCGTGAAAAATGCGGAACCCCACACATTTATGCCCATAATGAGGAAAGCGAGGGAATATATCCTGAAGCCGCGGCAGGTTAAGGCGAACANCNCGGGGTNATAGNTTGTGAAGAGCTTTACAAGCGGTGTGGCGGAAAGCTCAGCTAAGAGGGTAAGGACGGCACCTGATCCGCTTAACAGAANCAGACTTTTTTGAAACAGGTTCTTAAGCTCGTCATGGTTGCCGGCGCCATAGTGATAGCTCACAATTGGGGAGCTTCCAATGGAATAACCGAAAAAGACAGCAAGAAAAATGAAATTCACGTACATGATGACGCCGTAAGCGGCAACACCGTTTTCACCTGCAAGCCGCATCAGCTGAAAATTGTACAAAACATTTACAACGGATGCGGAGAGATTGGAAACCATCTCGGAGGAGCCGTTTGCACAGGATAAAAGCAGGATTCTCAGGTTAAATTTAGTTTTGGAAAGTCTTAGCAGGCTGTCATTTTTTCTTATAAAATAGGTTAGGGGAATGATGCCGCCTACAATCTGTCCAATTGCACTGGCAAGTGCCGCCCCTGCGATTCCCCAGTGAAAAACAGCGATAAAAAGGAAATCAAGCAAGGCATTGGTCAAGCCTGCCGCAATGGAGACCTTTAAGCTCAGACCGGGTTTTTCGGCAGCCACAAAAAAGCTTTGGAATATATTTTGCAGAATAAATGCAGTTTGTGCGGCAAACATAATTCGTCCATAAATGATACAGTTTTTAAGCAGTTCGTCTGTGGCTCCGAGAGCGACAGACAGGGCAGGAGTGAAAATAACGGCAACAACGGATAGAAGCACACTGATAATTACAGCAACATAAACAAGCATGGAAAAATATTCATTTGCCAGTTCCTTTTTCCCCTCGCCAAGAGTCTTGGAAACCATGGCGCTTCCTCCCGCACCAACCATAAAACCGATGGTTCCGGTTCCCATGGCGATGGGCATGATCAGATTAACGGCTGCAAAAGAGGTTTTGCCTACAAAATTTGACACAAAAAAGCCATCTACAACACTGTACAGAGAAGTGAATATCATCATCAATATGGGGGATATGACAAAGCGCAGCAGGCGCTTATAGGTAAAGTGATCTGATAATTGAATTCGCATTTTAATCCTCGTTTCTGCGCTGTTTTAAAAATCTCAGTTTGCTGAGACAATGCGTATTACATAGAGTCAGAAAATATTGTTATCCTGAATTGTATTATATAATTGAGCAGCCTTTTGGCGGTACAGTGTCACGTATTTTCTGGTTAGACGCAGGAACTCCCGGCTTTCCTCAGGGGTCATTTCTGCGAAAATACTGTTTTCCAATGCGAGTACGGGAGCAATTTTTTCTTCCGTGAACTGTCGTCCCTTGGCAGTCAGGTAGACGTGCAGATTTCTCCCTTTACCCTTTTGCAGGGAGATAAGCCCCTTTGCCGACAAATTTTTAATGGAGGAATTGATGGTCTGCTTACTTGTAGAAAAATATTCGGCAATATCCTTTTGCAGGCAGCCGTCTCCGAATTCCACCAAAACATACAAAATGGCAAAGGCGCTGTCGGAAATACCTGCTTTCAAGGCAATTTCATGGTAAATATCGTCAAGCTCTTTATACAGACTGTTAAACTCTTTCAGTTCGTGTCCTCGATTTAGATTCATATTTATCTCCATCCTGTCTCTTTTGACGTTTGTTTAGCAGATTATAGAGTAATAATTGAAAGTGTATTTCTTTTAAAAGAAAAGTATCAGCCTAATCTGATTTCATACTCATATGACAGGAATTATAGTCCGAATTCGTACTTGTGTCAAGAGAGAAAATCGAGGAATTCAGGGTTTGCCGGAAAGTCACGATGCAACGAGGTAACTTTCCTATTCAGACACGCTTGCACTCAGAGAAACACGTAGCAGATCAGCTTCTTAATTGAGCGTGCGCAGAAGGTTGACCTGCTTTACTGTATACTATAGCAAATTATGGCAGATTATTGCCTATTATATTAATTTAGCTTATACTATATAAGATACAAAAATGATACATATATGTTACATGATTTAAAAAGGCAAAAAAGCAAGAACATGGGGCTTGGGAGGAAGGACATATGATAAAGATTTTGATTGCGGAGGATGAGGAGCCCATTGCAAACCTAATTAAAATGAATTTGAACAGGGCAGGTTATAAATGTACTTGGGCGGCATACGGTGAGCTGGCGGCAGACTATATTATGAATGAGACATTTGATTTGGTACTGTTAGATATTATGCTCCCGGGAATCAACGGATATGAGTTGATGGATTATGCCAAACGGCTGAATCTACCAGTGAT
>WFLY01000272.1 GCA_009177215.1 Bacillota bacterium | reverse complement strand
GTTTGACACGGGCGTTGGCGTAACGCATATAAGCGTCTTCCAATTCCTCCGAGTCCGGTACGCTATGTATATCGAGAACGAAACCGGATGGTGTAATGCCAACACAAAAAGTAATCAAATACATGATAATATGCATCAAAGACATATCACCTGTCTCGTCAAATACCATAAACGGTATACACCCTAACGCTCCGGTCACTGAAATCCAATATCTTTTAACTTTCTTATCAAAGCATACATCATATGCCGTACAATATTTAATCACCTCAAATACATATAAAATCACCAGCATTCTCTTTTGTACCCTTCTCACCTATATTTTAAATCATATTCAATATACTTCTTTTCTACCTCCTTTTTCTTTCTTCTTGACACTATAAACGGTTTGTTGTCTATGTATATAACACCGTCCTTAAATGCCTCCACCCAATGTAAATTAATAATATACCTTTTATGGATGCGGCAAAACAATCTGTTGTCAAGGCATTCTTCTAGATCTTGCAAGGACACTTCTTTACGAAAAACCTTACTCTCTGTAATAAACTCTGAATAACTGTCCAATGCCTGTATATAATGAATATCTCTTTGTTGTACTATACATACATTTCTTTTCCAAAATAGCTCTATGGTTGCCGTTCCTATATTCTTATTCAGAATGGCAGACAGCGCCTCTTGTATTTCTTCCTTATCAAAGGGCTTTGTCACAAACCGAAAAGCTTGTATGTGAAAGGCCTCCTTCACCCGCTCCACTCTCCCGGTTGCCATAATAATCCTGCAATCAGGATTATTCTCCATGATTTCCTTTCCCACTTGAATTCCATCCATTTTGGGCATTTCAATATCCAAAAATACGGCATCCATTTTTTGAATATGCTTTAATAGCTCGTCACCGGAGGTAAAAATAAAAACCTCCCATTTATACCCCCACTCTCTTTGAATTGCAGCTATCATTCCTTCTAATACTTTTACAATCTCTACCTGATCGTCACAAATCCCTATGCAAATCATATATTGTCTTTTCCCCTTAGTAAATTACTTCCTTATACTAATTTAGCAGAAATTATTAATGAAGTCAAACTTCTCAATCATTGCTCTGCATTGAAGGATACAATTGTTCAAAGCCAGCTAACAATTCAAAGATACATTTTTTGCTCCTTCTTATCTTTTTTAAATAACATTCATATAGCTGCTTTATCAAATCTGATATCTGCTCCTTCAGGTAATGATTCTTCTGCCGGCTTGTTCAATATTTTCATGCTATCTCTTCTGATACTGTCGTATCGGGTATATCTCCAATATTTTCTTCTGTAATCCATCATCGGCTTTTCTAACTTAAATGCAGCTGCACAAAACGACGTTTACCGACCCGCAGCACATCCTTTTCCTGAATCCTTTCCGAAAGTCCTTTCACTGTCTCGCCGTTCTTTTTCACACCGCCCTGTGCAATCAGTCTGCGCAGTTCGGCACCGCTTGCCACTACCCCCGCCTGTATCAGAGGACGAATGCAGTCATACAGATTCCCCTGCTCCAAAACAACCTGTAGGATTTTCGCTTTTTCGGGAACTCCCTTCTGGGTAAACGCCTCTTTAAAGAACCTTTTTGCCTCCTCGGTCTGTTCCCTGCCATGGTACATCTGCGTTATTACCTGCGCCAAAAGCAGCTTACTGTCCTTGGGGTTTGCCCCGTCGGCAAGCGCTTCCTTTATCCCGTCAAGCTCCTCCGGCTCTATATCCGTTGCCAGCTCAAAGTATTTAACAATCAGTGAATCCGGTATCTGCATGACCTTTTGGAACATAACTTTTGCCCCTTCATAGATTCCGATGTAATTGCCCAGACTTTTGCTCATCTTTTCCACACCGTCAATCCCCTCCAGAATCGGCATGAATAAAGCAGCCTGAGGCTCCATGCCCATTTTGCTTTGCAGGCTTCTTCCCATCAGGATATTGAAGGTCTGGTCGGTTCCCCCAAGCTCTAAGTCCGCATTCAGCTCTATGGAATCATATGCCTGCATTAGCGGGTAGAAGAACTCGTGTATCCCGATAGGTACATTGCTGGCAAAGCGGTTCTTAAAATCCTCCCTCTCCAGCATTCTCGCCACCGTTACGGTGGAGGCTAACTGCAGCATTTCTCCCAGTCCTATCAGTTCAAGCCACTCACCATTGTAGCGGACAATTGTTTTCTCCTTATCCAAAATATGAAATACCTGCTCCTTATAAGTCTGTGCGTTTTTTAATACCTCAATGTCGCTCATTGCCTTGCGCCCCTTGCTTTTTCCCGTAGGGTCGCCGATTTTTCCGGTGAAATCACCGATTACAATAATAATGTTATGCCCCAAATCCTGCAGCTGCTTCAGCTTACGGAGCGCTACCGCATGGCCCAAGTGCAAATCCGGCGCACTGNGATCCATACCGAATTTGNTATTAAGGGGAGTTTTCGTTAGGATACTTCTGCNTATCTTCTCCTCCAACTNCTCTTCCCCTATCAGCTCAGCCGCNCCTTTTTTGATAACGCGCATCTGATGCCTTACCTGACNCTCCANGCTTTCCGGCTCCTGCTGTACATTCGTTTCTTGCCGTACTTCTACTTCCGGCTGTGCTTTCGCTTCCCGCTGTACTTCCGCTTCCTGCCATACTTCCGCTTCCTGCTGTACTTTCACTTCCTGTTGTACTTCCGCTTCCTGCTGCGCCTTCATTTCCTGTTTTGTCACTGCTTCCGTCGTTTCATTCATTACTGCTTCATTAATTGTCATTTTTCTTCCATCCTTTCTTTGTCTTGTACCAATCCTTTTACCGGCTTTTCCTACGCCTCCAGTCATTCCATATCAGATAGATCAAGACAACCAATGAAGAACACAAAAAAACTCCCGTCCTTCAAAAGGACGAGAGTCAAATCTCGTGTTACCACCTAATGTTCATAAACAGCTTACACTGTCTACCTTATCGAGTACGGCGCGAGGCTTATACTCTAGCACGCTAACGGGTGCAGGAACCGTCGCANCCTNCTATCCNCCAGAATTCNGTGCGAAGCTCAAAGNNGNANTCACACAAAGCTTCCCATGCGCCTCTCATCAACCGGCTGCTTTCTGTATGTTTCCCTCTGTGTTACTTCTTCCTATCATTGCTTTTCTTAATCAAATCTCTTGAATATGAAATTGATTGTATTATAGAACCGTGGGGAGGAATTGTCAACAAAATTATTTTGGCTACGCCCGACACAAGCATTCTAAAACTTTCGGAGAAGCTCCAATTCCACTCCTCTTAGCACTTCCACCATGTCAAGGTTTTTGATTCGCTCTGAAAACATAAAGCCTGCCAGCATAGAAATCACTGATACAAAAATACCGGCCAATACATAATCCACAAAGAGAATAAATGATTCCTCCAGTCCATGCCCTATCTCAGCACCTCTCCATATACTCTAAGCACATTTCCGTAAAATATTTTATCCAGCTGTGCCTGTGTAAATCCTGCCTTATGAAGCGCCTCCCATAACAGCGCCATGCTCTGCACCCCCGGCAGCTCCTTATGGGTGTCAATTCCGTCAAAATCACTGCCGATACCAAGCACCTCCATGCCGCCAACTCTGGCAATATGCCTTGCATGGCGCACAACATCGTTTATAGTGCCCGGATTCTCCGTTCCCACGGGAACCTCACGCAGAAAATCGGCACAGAAATTCAGACCCATACAGCCTCCCCTTTCGGCAAGCCTGCGTATCATGTCATCGGACAGATTGCGCACACATCTGCAGACCTCTCTGGCATTGGAATGGCTTGCCACAAAGGGCTTTTTGGTCTCTGACAAAACATCATAAAAGCCTGCGTCCGACAGGTGCGACACATCGACGATCATGCCCAGCCGCTCCATCTCCCACACAAATTCCTTCCCTTTTTCCGTAAGTCCTCCTGTAACATTGGGGGTATGAAAGTATTCCTCAAAGACACGCTGTGCCGCCGACTGCTTTTCCTTCCACTCCCTGCACATTTTCCACACCTCTTTACCCTTGGCGTGGCTTAAATTGGGATAGCCAAGCTCATTTTCATGATTCCATGTCAGCGTCAGCATTCGGATGCCCATTTCATAGAGCTTACGCAGCTTCTCTATATCCCCCTGACAAACGCCGCCCTCCTCCACCGTAAGCATAGCCGATAGTTTCCCTGCTGCCTCGTTTCCGGATATGTCCTCATATTTCAGTACCGGCGCCACCGACGCCTTATTTTGGGCAAGCTCATCCTTGTAAAGCCCATACAGGGCACAGACCTCCTCCCAAGGGTCATCACAGGCGGATAAATTCACAAAAAGAGCGAAGTTCTGCAAGAGGTATCCGCTCCCTTTCATACGCCGCAAATCCACATGACAAGCATTTTCCAAAAGCGATTCCTGCTGCCCCTTACGCCGCTTCTCCAAAAGTACGGAAACGGTATCACAATGCATATCAATTATTTTCATTTTCTGTCATTCCTTTCATTTTCCACTGCCAAAAAAGGAGTACCCGCAGATACTCCTTTTTCGTTTATTTCACTTTATGTATGAATAAGTCGTCTTATGCAAAATAATATTTGCTCCGCTTAAAGTGCCGCTCCTATTTCTCCTGCCCCTTAACGGCAAAGGATACGCCTGTAACATCGGGCTTTTCCGTATCGAAGCTATAATCCTTGCCGGGAAGAATCGCATTGAGGATAATACCTGTCAAAGCGCCTATGGCTAAACCGGAAAGACTGATTGTCATGTCGCCCAGCTGAAATGANATTGCGCNGGCGGCGCTGTACTTAATACCTANGGATAATACCAGAATCAGCGCGGCAATCAGGACATTGCGNGTNTTGGTAAANTCAACTCTTGTCTCCACAATGTTGCGGACGCCCACCGCGGAAATCATACCGTACAGCACCAGTGAGACGCCCCCACAGGTTGCGGTAGGCATACAGCCGATAATGGCAGCCACCTTCGGGGAGAATGAAAACAATATTGCAAATACTGCCGCAATGCGGATTNCCAGCGGATCATATACCTTAGTCAGGGAAAGCACCCCTGTATTTTCTCCGTAGGTAGTGTTTGCCGGAGCGCCGAACAATGCCGCCGTAATGGTAGCAAGACCGTCACCCAATAAAGTGCGGTGCAGCCCCGGATCCTTAATATAATTCTTGCCCACCGTGGAGGAGATGGCGGATATATCACCGATATGCTCTACCATAGTAGCAAGCGCAATGGGCATAATAGTGATAACGGAGGTAATTATCAAGGAAGCATTGCCCCCTGCAAATATGGAGAACGCCGTTGCCTCCCAATGAATAGGGAGACCAATCCAATCTGCCTGTGCCACTTTTGTAAAATCTACTCTGCCAAGTGCCGCAGCAAGAGCATAGGAACCGATTACTCCGATAATTATGGGAACAATCTTTACCATACCCTTGCCCCAAATATTACATATCACAACAAGAGCTATTGCCACTACCGCAATCAGCCAGTCTGCGGAGCAATTATCAATTGCCGACTGGGAGAGCGTAAGGCCGATGGCAATAATGATAGGACCCGTTACGATGGGCGGGAAGAACTTCATTACCTTCTGTGCACCAAATACTTTAATAAGCAGAGACAAGACCAGATATAAAAGTCCGGCGCATGCCACGCCAAAGCACGCATAGGGAAGCAGCTCTTTATTGGGCACATTATCTGCCATAGGCGCAACTGCCGCATAGNCGCCCAAAAANGCAAAAGAGGANCCTAAGAATACAGGCACCNTGCCCTTGGTTATAAGATGGAACAGCAATGTTCCTAAACCTGCAAACAACAAAGTCGTGGACACATCAAGACCTGTCAACATGGGCACCAGAATCGTTGCCCCGAACATGGCAAACATATGCTGGACTCCCAACAGCAATACCTTCGGCACTCCCAGCGGCTTGGCATCATAGATACCATTTTCCCCCAGTACCACCTTCTTTTTTTCACTCATGAATTTTTCCTCCTGAACCCGCCAAACAATTGATATTCAGCTTTTATTAAATTTTTATAAACACCCTTTTCATGATAGCTTTTCCTTTAGAATCAGTCAAGCATAACTTGTCCGCCTCTTGCTATTTTTTCTTATATCACGTAAAATGTAAAATAGAAGACAGTAAGGAATCATAATGATTCCCGGCAGCGACACCGCCTGCAGCAATTTACAGACTGCCGCAGGCAACTACAGATTGGAGACCACTATGAAAGAACAGCTTTACACCATCCCCTTAAACGATGCGGTAAACGCTTCGGACGAATGTGCTTTTTGCTTTATCGAGAGAAATATCGAGCAGGACTTGCTGGATTTTGTTCTTGGCTCCGGCTCTTCCTACATGGAAGCGGATATCCGTGATATAACCGACAAGACAGGCTTCTGCCGGGCTCATTTCAAGAAAATGTTCGACTATGGCAACACTCTTGGCAATGCATGGATATTAAAGACACATTACAAGCGTATGATACAGGAAATGAAGCAGCAGTTTTCCGGCTTCACCCCCGGAAAAGTTTCCTTTAAGGGCAAGTTCCTAAAAACATCCCAAAACGGCAACCCTATCGGTATGTGGGTAAGGGAGAAGGAGGAATCCTGCTATATCTGCAAGCAATACAATGACACCTATGCCCGTTATCTGGATACCTTTTTCTACTTATTTAAACAGGATGATGAATTCCGCAAAAAAATCGCCGACGGCAAGGGGTTTTGCCTGCCTCATTTCGGTGATTTATGTGAGGCTGCCGACAATAAGCTCTCCGACAGGGAGAAGGAACAATTTTACCAAATGCTGCTGCCCCTTATGGAGAAAAATATGGAGCGTGTCGCGGAGGACGTGGCTTGGATGGTAGAAAAATTCGATTATCGCAACAAAGACGCTGATTGGAAGAACTCTAAGGACTCCATCCAGCGCGGCATGCAAAAATTAAAGGGCGGTTATCCTGCCGACCCCGTATATAAAATGAGTAAATAATAGGAGTGCTTACGTTACACCTGCACTCCTATTTGATAAACAATCTCTTTCATCATATCCAAGTAATCTATAATCTCCTCATAAAGCATTTCCGGCTGAAACGTACCGTTCTGAAATCTCTCCGCCAAAAGCCCCCTGATGGTCCAATCCAGCATTTTACAAAGCTTACCTCCGTNCACCTGCGCCGGAANCCNNTCAAAATCCATCCTTGCTTCTATTGTCTCATATGCGGCTAACAATTNATTCCTCTTCTCTTCAACGGCAAGNAGAGCCTCGTTTACGTCCTCTGACATAGAGCGGNTCAAAAACTGCTGCATATAAGGATAACCCCGCATTGCGTGCATACGGGCGCGCTCCCGCTGTTTTAAAAGCTCAAACATATCTGTTTCTTTTTCCTCTNCAGAAGTANTAAGCTCCAATGNCATATNTCTGACACTATAATCATATATNAAGGTATAGACTCCCAGCTTACNCTCGAAATAATGAAACAACAGACCCTTGCTGATTGCCGCCTCCNGCANAATATCATCCGTGCTGGCATGGCGATAGCCGTGAAGGGCAAATACCTTCAGCGCCGCATTTATCATTCTATCCTGTTTTTCTTTCTTTAAATCAAAGAATTTACCATTCATTATGTATACTCCCGTATTGTCTAGTTTAACACACTATCCTTGCGCTTTCAAGCAGACGCTTTTATAAATTTGAGGGCTGAACAGTTACTATTTTTTTACTATTTTTCAAAAATTTTATACATATTCTCTTTTCATTTTCACAAAATAGTATTAATATATTGATATACGAATATCAAAAACCAGAAAGGAGTATTCCATGGCTAAAAAATTTGGTAAGATTTTACTCGCAACTGCTGCAATCGGAACGGCTGCCGCTGCTGCTTACTATTATTTCCGGAAAAAGGATGCGGATTTGGCAGCATCAGACAACGATGATGAAGATTATGACGATTTCAGCGAGGATTTGGACGATGATACCGATTCTTCCCGCACCTATGTTGCACTGAACCGCGATAATACACAGACAACGGAGGGCAAAAACGAGGAGGAATCCTTTACTCCTCTCAATGAAACAATTTCCAATGCCGCAAAAGCTGTTGAGGGAAAAGCGGAAGAAGTAGTTGAGGACTTCTTTGACGAAGAGGACCCTGCCGATAGCGAACCCTCTATTCAAGATAATTAACTTGCATATTTTATAAGTACAAAGCCGAAAAAGCAGGTATCACGCGATCCCAAGCTTTTTCGGCTTTTATATTATCCTCTTTATTCCCACCTGCAAAGCTGAACGGATGT
>WFLY01000246.1 GCA_009177215.1 Bacillota bacterium | reverse complement strand
TTGCGGTACACTACCAGTTCGTCCTTATTGGCATGTATACCGTTCTGTATCTGGCGCATGGGTGTCAGAATATTCTTGCGATGTTTATTGGGCGCCAGCGTACGCAAGCCCTCTGCCGTTGGCAGCTCCAGATTCACGCTCATTCTGTCTGCTAAGAAGCCTGTCCGCCTCACTAACTCCGCATCTGCACCCGGTATTGCTTTCACATGAATATAACCGTTAAATCCATACCGTTTGCGCAAAAGCCACAAGGTACGGTAAATCAGCTCCATGGTAAAGGAGGGGCTTTGCAGAATTCCTGAACTCAGAAATAATCCTTCTATATAATTCCTGCGGTAGAACTCCATGGTAAGCGTGCAAATCTCCTGTGGTGTAAAGGTAGCTCTCGGAACATCATTAGAGCAGCGGTTCAAACAATACTTACAGTCATAAATGCACTCATTGGTAAGCAATATTTTCAAAAGGGAAATGCAGCGCCCATCGCTGCTAAAGCTATGGCAGATACCGGCAGCAACACAGTTGCCCATGGTCTTGCCGTTGCCCTTTCTGTCCACACCGCTGGAGGTACAGGCAACGTCATACTTCGCCGCATCTGTCAATATACCCAATTTATCCATCAGGGTCATCTCCTGCCCCGTAGCCAGAAATTCCACTTTATAACTCTCCCTCTCTTCAAATTTGTTTCAAACATTCATTCGTTCTGTTTTTAGAATAGCACATATGTTCTGTTTTTTCAATATGTTTTTATAAATATTCAACATTGGTTATAATTAGTCATTATAAAATAATTATACGGTTGTAGCGGTTCAGCTCAATGGAAATGCCTGTACCATTTGCCCTTAGTGAGAAAGCTCCCACGGTCATATTTTACAATCATTTCCGCATGGCTTAACTGTTACAGATTTTCACTTTTTTCACAACTATTGATTTGTTTTTACCACCTCACTATAATATAGTGAGTAAATTATTTATTTTGTCAATGCACATTTTGGTGTGCTTTGGCTTAGGAGGAAGTATATGAAAATATTAGTCATATTAACCGGCGGAACAATCAGCAGCACTGCAAACAGCAGATATATATCACCCGATCAAAGCAAAACCTACAAATTGATTGAAATGTACAAAAGCTCACACAACGATGATGTGGCATTTGAGTTTACAGAACCCTACACTCTATTAAGCGAAAATCTCACCGGCAATAACATCATTGCTCTGGGCAACTGCCTCCTTGAAAATATTACACACGATTATGACGGCATTATTGTCACGCATGGCACGGACACTCTTCAATATTCGGCTGCCGCTATGGGCTATCTGCTTGCCAATGCACAGCTGCCTATTCTGTTTGTTTCCAGCAACCTTGTTTTAGATAATCCTGCCGCCAACGGTGTCGATAATTTCTCTTATGCGGTTAAATTCATTCTCCAACAGCAGAATAAGGGGGTATTTGTTTCCTACCGCAATAGCGACAATACCGTTTACATTCATCGCGGCACCAGACTTCTTCCACACCTGCCCTACTCAGACGACTTATTCAGTGTGGCAGGGCAATATTACGGCTTATATCGGAAAAATGTCTTTATTGCCAATCCCGATTACTACAGCCCACAGGGAAATAACATATGTGAATTAGCTTTACCCGGCAGCTGGCATTCCCAAATTTTAAGGATATTCCCCTATCCCGGAATGGAATACCCCTCTCTGTCTGACAATATTAAAGCTGTTCTGTTAGACAGCTNTCATTCAGGCACTNTCTGNAGTATGACACCNAATATGACNGCCTTTTNCAATGANGCTGANTTAAGGAATATTCCTGTTTTTCTCACNGNNGCTGACAATGGTGTCGATTATGAAAGCGTAAAGGCATGGAAACAGCTTGGAATATGTACCCTGCCTAAAGCTTCCCCCATTGCAATGTATGTAAAGCTGTGGATGGCAATGAACTCCAAAGAATTGCTCCGAAAAATATCTTTGAAAGAGCTTATGAAGACCCCCATCGGAGGGGATATTATCACACCATCAACTCCGGGCATATAAAACACACAATATTTATATTAGCCATCCCTATAACATTGTAAAAGTGCATATGCTGTACATCATCAATCCCACAGCATATACACCTTAAGTAATAACCTTTATGTTTCAATTACTTATTCATATTTCCTTCCCACAACGACCATCGGAATAAACAAACCTCCCAGAACTGCCATCAGGCCGACAGGCAGATTTATCATGGCGATCCATTCTTCATAATTGATTGCTTTTAGTAAAATTGTCAGCAGCAGATAAATCACCGGGTAAATAACGGGTGTTATAAAGCAAAAAGCGCGCCCAGCTCTCAAAACATGTAACCAATTCCTGTTGTTAAGGCTCACCCCCGGTATATTCATACGAAAAACACCGTCTCCATAATTGCTGATTTTGTCAATATCATAATAATAGAGAAGCTTTTCCTTAATAAAAAAGAAGAACCAAAGTCCAAACAACAACGGCAATAACTCCACCACCAACAGTAGAGTCACTGCCATACATAAAATTTATCGTTAGAAAAGGTGAGCATATAACCATGCTGCTTCATAAATCGTGATATCAGCTGCCACTTTTCATCCCCTGCAGCCTTTTCTATAACCTCTTGGGCCATACCGGACACAGAAAGCTTTTCCCCATCCTGTATCTCATACCCCCCATAGCTTTTCTCTGCAATAATAACCGGACGCTCCCCGCCCTTAGCCATCTCTTGGCTAAGCTCCCGAAGCTCACTCTCCATAACACTTATACTATAGGAGGGTAAATCGCTCCATGGGTTAAACGCCGAGGGCATCTGCAAATAAAAGGAAAGTGACGGAATATACCCATAAAGAATCACCTCCCTGCCCTGCAGCTTGTTTTCCTCCACATAGGCGGTAAGCTCCCCCATATACTCCGCACGCTCGGGATTCATCTTTACGCCGGCAAGCACCCTATTGTTAAAAACCTTGTCGCTCACATCCTGCACTCCCGTTGCCTCCGCAAACACAAACATGGCTCCAAAACCAATACTGTGAACAAAGAACAAAATCAGCATGGCACAAAGCACCTGTTTTGTCGGCAAAAAACTAATCATACACTTCCACCTAGCCCTACCCTCTCTACTTTTCCATGTCCATTGTATCAATTTCACACTCTGCCACAGAGTATAAGGTGCCGCCACAAAAAGATTGTTTATGCTGGGATACACGCCGTTATTACTTCCAAGCGATGTTAAAAGCACAATAAGAACCACCATGCCGCTAATCAGCTTATCTCGTTTCGGACAACTCTTCTGCAGCACCCGAACCACACCAATAAAGATTGTCAACATTAAAAATAGCACGCTGGGGCGATACATGGAATCATAGCTGTAAAACAGAAAAGAAACAAACTTACTTCTATACCACTCCTGCAGCCCTTCGCTTCCTGTTCCAAAAAAAAGGAAGGAAACCAGTTTGCTCCTATACAGCCAAAGTATCATAACACTCGTTATTAATATCATTGCTATTTTGCAGCCTATGGAAATCAATTGCACAAGCACTTTATTTTTCCTGATTACTTCACAATACTCCGATAAGAACCCTGCCACTGCAAAAATCAGCATCCCCGCCGCAACAAACACCAAAATATGTTTCAGCCAATAGAGCATATCCAGATAAGGATAAACCATACCCGTCAGCATAGAGGTTGCTTTATAGTCCGTTGCCGTGTCTGTCATGGCAAACAGTCTGCGGATTCCCTCCACATAAGCCCCGAGACCGTATCTGATATGAAGATACCCAAGCAGCACCGCAAGGGCGCTCAGATATCCGGTCAAACACCACAATGTATGCCTACATGCCTGAAAAAAACTTTCCTTAAACAGCCTTCCGTTAACTCCTTTTACCGCTTTATCTGCCGACTTTTCCTTCCCCTTTTTTACCGTGCCAGCCTTCTCCAAGCCCTCTATCACCGCATATGCCCACACAGCCACAATCATTGCAGCCTCCGGCAAATTGGAAAATCGTACAAGCACATTCATTCCAAGACAAATACCTGCCGCAAGCAGCGCCCAGCTTTTTTTCTCTGTAAGCCCCTTGTATAGCAGTATCACGCAGCCGAGAAACAATACATAAGTCAGATAATTATATAAAAGCGCCGTAGGACACCAGCACAAGCTTACCGCTGCAAATTCTCCCAAAAAAGCAATCCATGCAGGAATCCCCAGCTTCCTGCTGCAAAACCAATATCCCAGCACTGCTAACAGGCTCACTAACAGGCCTGTGTACACATTCATTCCGATCAATGTTCCCCCAAAGGGCAGCTCAGTCAGAAAATGCCCTACAGCATTTGCAAGATAGGTGGAAAAAAGNCACATGGAATCCATATGCTCCAGACCCATATAGGTAAAATTGGCATAATTATAGCCGGTATCCCACAAATCCAGACCCCAGTTTACATGACGAAACGGATACAATAATAAAATAAGCAGAAAACAAACCTCCGCCATTAATTTTCCATTCCATCTCATTGTTCTCTGCTTCATAGCCGCCCTTGACCTCTTCCTACCAACTGTTTTTATATAATCCTTACTGAAAATTTTTTCCTATGCCTTACCTGTATGGCTTATTTATTTGCCTCCCCGTCATTCTTTGCAAATGCCATATCCATTCTTTCGATTTTCATTATAAAGCTCCGATACAAGCCAAGATGCATAAGTACCTTATGCAGCCACTTCATCACAAGNCTCCTTGCCGCCTCCACCAGAACGCCTGCTGCAAATACNGCNATTACCGCTATCGCAGTCCATACAATCAGCTCTGCCACATTAGAGATTCTTNCCGCCCCCAGCCANTTCTGCCANACATAGCGCACACCAATATTCTCNTGGAGCAGATACACTCCCAGCGTGTATGGCGACACAGCGCAGATANCCNCCACCGGTTNTCCCCCTATTCTCGTCCGCAGAAATGCCGCAAACAATCCCACCGCCGCCAAAAACGGAAGCACATGGTTGTACTCTATAAAAACCTTTATCAAAAGCCCCATGCTGCCCGTCTTCACATAGATAAAATGCAGGCACATGGTTCCCCCAAAAATCAAAAGCGCAGATACTATATATATAATTACACCCCTGCCTTTTTTTTGCAAAAAGGGAATTCCGAATCTGCGGATATAAGCCGCCGTCAAAAAAACGCAGAGATACCACAGACAATCATAGCCCTTTGCATCCATTTCAAGTCTTACAGGCAAGACAGATTTCAGCAGACAAAAAGCAGTCAATAAAATAATAACTGTTATTTGCAACTGCTCTTTTGTCATACGCTTCACAGCCATAGATACCAACGGAAGTAATAAATACAAAAAAACATAAGCTGTTATAAACCAATAATGCCCCATAGACACAGGAAAAATCAACTGCAATAAATAATAAGTGGTAAACTCTTCTGCCGACACCAGTCCTATCGCTGCCGCCAACAGCCCTATTGCCACCGAATAAATCCAAACCTGTAACAAAAGCTTTAACAGCCTGCTCAGCTTAAAAGAAGACTCACAGAGAAAGTAACCGCTGATAAGCATATAAAGGTTTACCGCCACAATACAAAATGCTTCCAGTCCCCATGCTGCAATGCCTGCGGCCTCCAAATTCTCCACAGATAAATCTGCCAGCAGATTACCCTTTCCAAGATAATGCCGCACCACCACCATCATCATGGCAACGCAGCGTAAAAGCTCAAGATTTACCATTCTGGACTTATTAATCCTATCACCAAAGTTCATATCAATCCTCCATGCCGCAGCGTCTTCCACACCACCTTATAAAACCTTATTTTACAGTATATAACACTTTTTTCCAATCTGCAAATCCCTAAAATAAAAAAGAGACATGTAAAATGCTCTTTTTCGCTTTCTAATATGGTAACCAATTCTTTAACCACAAATCGGTCTATTTGCACATTATCCCGCATCATTCTGTTGCAGAATCCCGATAATTACTACAGGGGAGCAGTACCCTCTTTCTGCTTTTAACCACAGAGGGCACTACATAAGGACTTTTTTAGAAGAGGTATTATTTGTGGATTAATTGCCGGTAATCCTTTTACTATTACATTTAGTCTTACTGTCCGGCCGTCCTTATCCCTGCTTATTGGCGAATTAATTGGCGTAATAGTAAAACGATTAACCAACCTACAATAATAATGATACCTGCATCGCCCTCAAAAGTCAATTACTTCTTTCATTAATGTAAAAATTTTTCACTATATCTCAACTCACCAATTTTTAATTTATTATTTGTTTTACTGAATCTCTGATAACAATCTGACAAGGCACAAGTATTTCTCTCATCTGCTTTTCTTCAGGTTCGCCGTCTTCAACTATACCTAACAAAACTTTTGCCGATTTATTCCCAATCTCAAACAATGGTATATTCATCGTAGTAAGTGCAGGACGAAAATATTCCGATATTTCCTGATTGTCAAAACCTGCAACCGAAATGTCCTCTCCCACCCTCAAGTTATGTTCTTCCAAATAATCATAAACTCCGCCTGCTATCTGGTCTGCCATACAGAAAATTGCCGTTACACCCTGCTGTACAAGTTTCTGCGTCTGTTCATAACCGGATTGCCTATCCCATGTTCCATACGATATCCATGATGGATTGTACAAAAGCCCACTTTCAAAAAGAGCCTGCTGATAGCCGCGCAATCTTTTCTGAGTATGTATATTGTCGGCAAGTCCACCGATAATGCCGATTTTCTTGTGACCCATGGAAATCAGGTACTTTGTCATATCGTAGCTTCCCTTTTCATCATCAATTACCACACAAATGACTTTGTCTGAATCCATATAAGCATATGCCAACACCATCGGAACAGGAAAATCTTTCGGAAAACAACGTATCACATGAGCATGACTTGCTACATAAATCACTCCTTCTACCTTTATGGAAAGCAATTCATTTAGTGCAGGCTCCAAGACCGAACGGTAAAGCTCATCCTGATTGTACCATGCATCCTTCCATCGACCAAATAAACGCAGATTTTGTACTACAGTACGATATCCTCTCTTCTCACAGCATTCCATGATACTTTCAATCATCTTAGGTGTAGAAAATATTGATATCTCATCTGCTATAATTCCAATAGTATGAGTCTTTTGGCGTCTCAGCCCCTGTGCTATGTAATTAGGCTGATATCCCATCTCTGCTACTACTTCCATCACTATTTTTTTTGTCTCTTCGCTTACCTTTGGCTTGCCGTTTAAGATATTTGATACAGTCGCCACCGAAACATTGCACTTCTGCGCTATCTCTTTTAATGTTACCATTCTTTAGTTGCATCCTTTCTTCTGCGCAAATTGGCATTATTAAAATTATAGCATTGTCAAATGGTTATCGCAAGTCCGCAGTAGCTTATATCAGAAACACTTTATTACCTCACTGCCTTCCTTTACAAAGGCAATAAACTCATTCAATGCCGCACTGCAGGTTACAAATCTTCCGCCTTCAAACACCTCGCCGGATCTGGCAAATATCCACTTACCCTTTGGCAGATATACCTCTCTCTCTGTCTGACCCTGCTCGNAAATANGCGCAAACAGAATATCAGCCCNGNACATATACTGANCNTCCNGCGTATAGCAGATNTCATCGNCATAGTAATCCCAGAACATAGNGCNCATAATNGGGNCACCGATGCTGCTTGCCTCNTCCATGTACTTGCNGGTATAATCCNTCAGACGCTCACGAAGCTCGAGCAACGACTTCAGAATAGGATAATTCTCATCGCCAAAGCACCATATTTCGTTGTCCCCACCACTGGGCTCTATAATTCCCGGATGTCTGTCCACATGATAAGAGGGGCGCAAACGAGTACCGTGAAGACGCATCACAGGACAAAATACCCCGAACTGGAACCAGCGCACAATCAATTCCCTGAAATAATCGCTCTCAATATCTCCGCCAAAAAATCCTCCGATATCGGAATTCCACCAGGGGATTCCACACATACCCATGGACAGACCGCTCTTAATGCTCATCTTCAGATTTAAGAAACTGGATTGAATATCCCCGTTCCACACAACCGCTCCAAAACGCTGGCTGCCGGGATAGGCCGCTCTCGTCAGGGAAACAATTTCCTCCTCTCCCTCCTGCTTCAAGCCATCATAGAACATCTTTGCATAATAGAAGGGATACATCTGAGCCACCTGTGCGCCATTTCCCAAATAATATTTTAAGTGAGCCGGCTGCTGCGGATGTACCTCCGGCTCCGCCTCGTCCAGCCAGAAGGTTTTAATGCCGTATTTATAATAATTTTCCTTTGCCTTGCCCCACACGAACTCCCTTGTCTTGGGATTCATGGGGTCAACGAAGGTCTGCTGCCCATAGAAATCAAAAGTGCCAAACTGACCGTTTTCAGTACGGACCAGCATATTTTCCTCACTCATGGTGCTGTAATTTTCACTTGCCGGATTGATGGTTGGCCAAATGGAAACCACAGGATGAATGCCCATTTCCTCTAACTCTTTACACATTGCCTCGGGATCCGGCCAATATTTGGGGTCAAACTTCCACTCTCCCTGCTGCGTCCAATGGAAATAATCAATCACGATTGCATCAATGGGAATACCTCTTCTTTTATACTCCCTCGCTACACTAAGCAATTCTTCCTGNCTTNCGTATCTGAGCTTACACTGCCAANAGCNTGCCGCCCATCGCGGAAATTTAGGTGCATATCCCGTTAAATCGCAATATAGCTTCATAGTCTCTGCCGGTGTGTCTGCCGCATAAATAAAATAATCTGCCTGATAGGCGCTGTCCGCCACAAACATAGTGTGGTTTTTGGTAGTTTCACAGCGTCCGGGTGCCGGATTATTCCAGAAAAATCCATATCCCAGAGAGGAGTACAGTACAGGAAGGGTTGACTTGGTATTATAATGAATAATATTACAGGTGCTTCCCTTTCTGTCAAAAATGTCCTCCTGTTCCTGACCTAAACCATAGAAGTGCTCTCCTTCATTGGCGTCAAAAATAACCTTAATCTGATAATGCTGACCCTCCACATGCATATTGCGGTTGGTATAATCTCCTTCAAACTTAGTGTGGAGAATTTGTTTCCCGTCTTTGAAAAAGGTCACAACGCCCCCATGCCAGATATTTCCCGCTTCTATACTGGCGCTGACATGTCCGTTGGTGATTACCGCTTTTGTCTCGTCTCCCTCAATCACGCAGCTATCTTCCGTAGCAGGGGGCAGAATAGTCCAGCCCTCGTCAGATATCCTTGGATTTCTGGTACTCCTGCATCTTAAGCAATCCCTGCCGTAGGGTTCTATGACTGTCAATTCATCTTTTCGCTGAAAAATAAGTCTCTTTTCCTCAATTACAATTTTTCCCATCACTCATTCCTCCACAAAAAATATCATATTTATTTTTCCTATAAAAGCCGCTTTACCGCCTGCACCGCATATTCCCATATTTTACTGTCCGACTAAAAATTGTTCTTCCGGAAAGCCAATACACCTCTGCATAAGAAATTAAAAAACTCTATCGACATTTGCCATGGCTATTATTATCTTTCCTTATATACAAAATTGGTAAAACCTGCTTTTCCACCTATCTGCTCCGTGGAATAAACAAACAGACCGAAGCGGCAGCCGGTAAAATGATCCAGCTTAAAATATAGTTTATGGGTAATACCGATTTTTTCCCATCTTCTGCCGTTCAGGTAATAGAATTTTGCCTCATCCTTCATGTCAGTAAAATCAACCACTACCTTTAACCTTAACTGCTCGCACGCGATAGCAACTGCTTCCCACTCTCTTCCGCACTCATCATCTTTACCCATTCCTTGCAGGCTGCCGTTATCAGCCTCTTTGCTCTGCATAACCACATAAGCCTTGCCCTCACGTCTGGTAACGCCCACCAAGCCGTAACATCCCTGCAATGCACAGATTCCGGCATAATCGCCTTCCTTCAGACTGCTGACATCCACAGTCACCTCACCGAC
The DNA here is from genome assembly GCA_009177215.1 of Bacillota bacterium. Classification (GTDB taxonomy): domain Bacteria; phylum Bacillota; class Clostridia; order Lachnospirales; family Lachnospiraceae; genus Acetatifactor. The sequence continues at coordinate 12,801 of WFLY01000246.1, read as the reverse complement.
ACAGCCCGGATAGAGCATTCTTTGTGTCAGCACATTTCTCGCCTGCACTACATTTTTACAGAGCTTATCCGTAGTCACCCAAACCGTTCCTTCATCCTTATTCCAATCCACAAGAGACATATCCGGCTCATGATTAAACTGCCATATNCTCTTGAANCCAAAAGATCCATNTAATCTTGCANNCTCTTCTTCTGACATATCCGGNGCCTCTNTGAAATCATCACTCTGTACCAACGGTACATAATGATGTGCCGCCTTTGCACTGNTCACATCNAAATCTTCNNGAACTCTGCCATTCTCTCCCAAAACAGGGTAATCATCCTTCCATGTAAGAGGAATCAGCACAGGAATTCTTCCCACGGCGCCTCTGTCTTGAAAGAGAATGCTGTACCATTTCCCCTCGGAAGTATCTACGATTCCTCCTTGTGCCACGCCCTGATTGCAGTAGCCCATATCGTCATTAATAATGTCTCCGCCCCGGAATTCCCCGTCTAAGGAATCCGCAACAAAACATGCCTCCACACGCTTCCACTCATTCTTTAAAGAATGAATGAAGAACAGATAATACTTTCCGTTTATCTTATAAAAATGAGTTCCCTCATAGCCCAGACTTGGGTTATCCGCATCGCTCACCAGCAGACGGTTCAATCCGCCTTCCATAGGACCGCTCAAATCATCCTTCAGTTGAACCACATACACATTTTTGTTGCCATAAGCGAGGTATACCTTGTCATCATCGTCAAACAATAAAGAGCAGTCATGATAAAAGCCTTCTATATTTCTCTTTTCCCATGGACCATCTATGCTGTCCGCAATGTAAAGATATGTCTTATGCGTATCGTTCGCTACAAAACAGATATAAAAACGCCCTTTGTGGAAACGTAAACTTGCCGCCCACATTCCCTTTCCATAAATATTCTCCTCACCGTCAAGCTTCTGCCCCGGAGTGCTGTCCAGCTTATCATATACATAGGCGGCATGTTCCCAGTGCAGCAGGTCATAGGAGCGCAAAATCTCACAACCCGGCATAAAATGCATGGTGGTACTTACCATGTAATAAATATCCTCCACCCGGATCACATCCGGATCCGGATAATCCAGTCTGGTAAGGGGATTCTTTGCAGGATACTGCATAACACGGTCGTAAGAGTATCCTCTGTCGGGAGTGGGAGTGACCTTTTTTAACTCAAAGTACACAACCGCATTCTCTTCCAGTGTAAACACAAGCTCCAGTTTACCTTTAACAGGCTTTTTGCGCCCTGAAACCACATATGGCTGCGCCGCATTTTGCAGGGTCTTAATCTGCTCCCCCGTAAGAGATGACGGTTCTCCCATGTCATGCCATACCTTTAAGGGATTGGTACTTTCCTCATCCACACGCTTTATGAGCAGACAATATTCTGCCGCGGCTGCGTCTATTTCATAAGTAAACTCCTTGCCGTTGCCGTTTCTACATCTGGTCATATTCCAAATAATTCCGCGGTATTCTCCGTCATCCATTCTCATTATGACGCAGTTATCATCTTTATGTACGCATTTGCCCTGCTTTTCTTTCAGCTTTTTGTAAAAAGCAAAAGTCCAGAANGTGGGCTTGGGAATACAGCCGNTTGCCACCAAGCCAAANCCCCCGTGANAAGGAGNGAAAGGAACTCCCCCCTCCTCAAAAATATCTCCAAAAGTCCAGTAGGAGTAGGACTCATTGTNGTCTCCTAATCTGGAAAGCTGATGCGCTANATATGCTGCATTCTGATTGGTGTCATGCAGCGGGCAGTTGGGAATATAGGAGGTATTAAACTCCGTAATATGTATGTCAAGACCCTTATACTCCGGATAGCTGTCAATTATCTCTCTTGTAGAATGTAAATCGGCAAATCCGTCTTCCTTGTTTTCAGGATCCAATAGCTCCGCATATCCGTAATGTCCTACATAATCGGGGAACTCTGTGGCATAGTGATGTCTTGTCACAAAATCCACCGCAATCTTATTTGTATGGCAAAATTCCATAAATGCCTTTATCCAGACCTTATCGCTTCCGCCGCAGACAGCAGGTCCTCCCACGCGAAATCTGGAATCTACCTCCTTAACAGCCTCAAAGGATTCTTGAAACAGCTTAAAATACTCCTCCATGTCCGCATGTTCCCAAAATCCCGGAAGATTCGGCTCATTCCACACCTCAACAGGCCATGTAACCACCTCATCCACTCCGTATCTATCACAAAGATGCCTTAAAAGCGCCTGTATCAGCGCCCTCCAATCCACATAAGATTTGGGCGGAGTTGTATTTCCCTCCCAATAAAATATGGTCTGGGTACCTCTTGCCAGCTTCTTAGGCATAAAGCCAAGCTCCAAAAATGGCGTTAACCCCAGCTGTCTATAGCTGTCCATCACCATATCAAGATAGGTGAAGTTGTATTCTACAACTCTCTCTCCATCCACCATTGTCTCCTGATAAATCGCCATATCATCGCAAAAAAGTCCATGACCTCTGATGTGCTGAAAGCCAATTGTATCCTGCACCAGTTTTAGCTGTGCATGATATTCCTTTTGCAGGGCAAGCCCCATTCTTCCCGTTCCGATACAATAGTCCACTTGGTTATGGAACATTGCTTCATTCTCAGAGTTGATTTTAATCCTTTTCTTTTCCATCTCAGCCCTCCAAATCAAAATACGGTTGTATGTTTTTACTACTCTTAATACTATCCCATTGACCTTACATTTCCAATGATTTATACTTTAATAAAATTGATATATTCTTTTATTGGATTTTTATGCTTTAGAAACAAAGGAGAATTGACATGAATGAAATTGATTTTGTCGGATATAGTGCGACTCATCCTGCCGATTTTGTTTATGATGTACCGGGCGGATATACCTGCTATCTGCTTCTGTTAATCACTTCAGCCGCTGAGCTTTTGATTAATAATGAAATAATACAGGTTCCCGCTAATTCGGCTATTTTGTATACCCCCGGTTACAGAATTTATTATCGTGCCGCTAATGAAGAGTACAAAAACGACTGGATCCGTTTCCGTTCTGACGAATCCTTTGTAGAACAATTTCCTGTGAAAAATATACCTTTTTCCATATCGGACCCGGAATATTGCCACACTCTGATAAAGCTACTGACTTGGGAATCTTCCTTCTCTTCCGCAAGAAGTGAATCCATTATTTCTCACCTATTACGGNTTTTGTTCTCNAANCTCCATGAANGCTCTATCAATAGCGCTGCAAATCTTCATACNCACGAANTAATTAACTTGCATAAAAAAATATACAATAACCCTCAACTTCCTTGGAATATCAGCCAAATGGCTGAGGAGCTTCATCTGAGTACAAGCCACTTACAGACTCTCTACAAAAAATTATTCGGCTCCTCCTGTATGGACGACGTAATTGAAGGGCGCCTGCGCCGCGCTCAGGATCAACTGAAATACACTGCAAAATCAATACAGGAAATAGCCGAAAGCTGCGGCTATAATAATGTGGAGCATTTCTGCCGTCAGTTCCGCCAGCACAACGGCTGCACTCCGGGGCAGTACCGAAAAACCGCCACCAAAAACAACGAAGCAAACTCTCCCGAGCATTTCACTTTGGGCGGAAAGGAATTCAGTAAGTCTACAGATTGAATTCACGATAAAGCCTTGCCCTGTATGCCTTATCAAAGCTTGTGCGTTTCTCAGCTGTAAAGATTGAACTATCATATTTACCCTCAATCCGGTCATAAGAAATATGCTCTACTATCATGGTAGCCTTCTGTTCCTTGATAAGCCTGATAACCTTTGTAATAAATTCCTCCGGGTTATTCTTGAACATAGCAAACTTGATTGGACTGATACCCTGCAAAATAGCCGCAACAGTCTTTCTAGTCAACACAGTACCCTCCGCAATCTTTCCAATTAGGTCATACTGTTTGAACTTGTAAGAATTCCTTACAAGTTACCTCTTTTTCCAATTCACCATCCTTGTAAATATACTTTATATGCATGGTAATGTTGACCTAGATATGTTTCCTGTAACAGTTTTAAGACCTCAAGATTATCACCTTCAATATATATATTTTTTGTATTTTTGAAAGAAATTTAACATATTATAAATATATATGCAATGTACAAAATACACAAACGTTTTATCGTAATTATTCCAAAACAGACCGACGAATGCGCTTCGCCGGTCTGCCCGCTCATATTTATCAAAACACTAAATTTATTGAACCACTAAATTAGAATATCCCATCAAACTCTCGTCCACGGCGCTCGCCGCTTCCCTGCCCTCCCTGATAGCCCATACCACCAGTGACTGACCTCTGTGCATATCTCCGGTTACAAATACATTGTCCTTATTGGTGCGGTACTCTCCGGGTGCGGTCTTTACATTGGTGCGCTCGTTTAACTCCACGCCGAAAGCATCCGACACATAACTCTGTGTGCCAAGGAATCCCGCAGCAATCAGAACGATATCCGCCTCCAAAATCTGCTCGCTGCCCTCAACCTCCCGCATGTTCATTCGCCCGGTTGTCTCATCCTTTGCCCATGACAGCTTAACGATTTTTACGGCGTTTAAATTGCCGTTTTTATCCTTGATAAACTCCTTCACGGTAGTCTCGTAGATACGGGGATCCTGTCCGTATACGGCAATAGCCTCCTCCTGACCGTAGTCGGTCTTGCAGACCTTGGGCCATTCGGGCCATGGATTGTTCTCCGCACGCTTATCCGGTGCCTTTGGCATCATCTCAATCTGGGTCACGGATTTTGCTCCATGACGGATAGCGGTTCCCACACAGTCGTTGCCCGTGTCACCACCGCCGATAATAATGACGCTTTTATCCTTAGCATCAATATATTTTTTATCTTCAAAATTGGAATCCAATAAACTCTTAGTATTCGCCGTAAGGAAGTCCACCGCAAAGTAAATTCCCTTTGCATCCCTGCCGGATACCTTGATATCCCTTGGATTGGAAGCTCCACACGCCAACACTATCCTGTCAAAATCCTGAAGCAGCTTCTGCGCCTTAATATCCTTACCCACGTTTACTCCGGTGCAAAAGGTCACTCCCTCCTCCTCCATAATCTTTACCTTACGCTCCACAATCTGCTTTTCCAGCTTCATATTGGGAATACCATACATTAACAGTCCTCCCACACGGTCGGAGCGCTCAAAGACAGTCACCGAATGACCTCTCTTATTTAACTGGTCTGCCACCGCAAGACCGGAAGGGCCGCTTCCCACCACAGCCACTTTCTTACCGGTGCGCACTTTGGGAGGCTTTGCCGCCGCATAGCCCTGTTCGTAGGCATTTTCAATAATTGCATACTCGTTTTCCTTGGTGGAGACAGGATCTCCGTTCAGTCCGCAGGTACATGCCGCCTCACAGAGAGCCGGACACACTCTGGAGGTGAACTCGGGGAAATTATTGGTTTTTTTCAGGCGGTTATAAGCCTCCGCCCAGTTTCCCATGTACACCAAATCGTTCCATTCGGGAATCAGGTTGTGCAGGGGGCAGCCGCTTGCCATACCGCAAATCATCATGCCCGCCTGACAGAAAGGCACGCCGCACTCCATACAACGTGCGCCCTGAAGCTGCTGCTTCTCTCTGGACATATGCTCGTGAAACTCATTAAAATGCTTGATTCTTTTCTTGGGAGCCAAAGCCGTGCTGACTTCCCTATTATATTCCATAAATCCGGTTGGTTTTCCCATTTTTGATTTCCTCCTCGTTAATTATACTTAGGCGGCATGGCGGCAGGCTCGCAACAGGCTGCTCTCTGTCGCGGCGGGTGGTATTCTGCCCTGTTCGGCTTTCTGTGCCATGCCGACAGCTCGCAGCAGGCTGCTCTCTGTCGCGGCGGACTGTATTCTGCCCTGTTCGACTTTCTGTGCCATGCCGACAGCTCGCAGCAGGCTGCTCTCTGTCGCGGCGGACTGTATTCTGCCCTGTTCGACTTTCTGTGCTATGCCGACAGCTCGCAGCAGGCTGCTCTCTGTCGCGGCGGACTGTATTCTACCCTGTTCGACTTTCTGTGCCATGCCGACAGCTCGCAGCAGGCTGCTCTCTGTCGCGGCGTTCGCCGTATGCGGCTTCACTCGGAAATATACTTATGTAAGCAAGCTTACAACGTATATTTCCGAGCAAATCCGCGCATGGCTCATCGCTCGCGCATGTTTGCGTAAAACGCCTCTATCTGTGCTTGTTCGGCGCTTAGACCTTTTTCTTCCATTTGGACGATGGTCTTAAGGACGCGTTCGTAGTCATGGGGGATGATTTTCTTAAACTTGGGTAGATATTCGCCGAAATTATCCAAAATCTCCTTGCCTTTTGCCGAGTTGGTAAGCGCCACATGTTCCTGAATCATAGCCTTAAGCTCCAGCACGTCATATTTGGAGGTAATCTCACCAGAGGACACCATTTCTTTGTTCAGGCGCTTGTAGAGGTCGTTGCCCTCGTCAAGCACATAGGCGATACCGCCGCTCATGCCTGCCGCAAAGTTCTTGCCCGTAGTGCCCAGCACTACCACACGCCCTCCCGTCATGTATTCGCAGCCGTGGTCGCCGACGCCCTCCACTACCGCAACGGCGCCGGAGTTGCGCACACAGAAGCGCTCGCCGGCAACACCGTTGATAAACGCCTTGCCGCTGGTCGCCCCGTAAAGCGCCACGTTACCGATAATAATGTTTTCTTCCGCTTTAAAGCTGCTTCCCTTGGGAGGATAGACAATCAACTTACCGCCGGAAAGCCCCTTGCCGAAATAGTCGTTGCTGTCACCCACCAGCTCCAGAGTAAGACCCTTAGGGATAAAAGCACCGAAGGACTGTCCTCCCGCTCCGTTACAGAGCACATGATAGGTATCCTCCTCCACATTGTCACCCATTCGTTTCGTGATCTCACTGCCCAAAATCGTACCGAAGGCACGATCCGTATTGGAAACATCCACTTCAATGCTTCTCTTCTGTCCGGCATCAATCGCCTTGCCCAACTGCTTTAACAGTACCTTCTCGTCCAGCGTTTTTTCCAATTCAAAATCATACACCTGCTTGGGGTCAAAGGTTACTTTCATCTTGCTGCCTGCAAACGGATTGGCAAGAATCCAGCTCAAATCAACTTTCTTTTGCCTCTTGGTTAAATTTTCCTTTACCTTTAACAAATCGGTTCTGCCCACCAGCTCATCTACGGTGCGCACTCCCAAGCGTGCCATATATTCTCGAAGCTCCTGAGCAATAAAGCGCATGAAATTCTCCACATATTCCGGCTTACCCTTAAAATTCTTGCGAAGCTCCGGATTCTGGGTAGCGACACCCACAGGACAGGTGTCCAGATTACAAACCCTCATCATCACACAGCCCATGGTTACAAGGGGAGCCGTTGCAAAGCCGAATTCCTCCGCTCCCAGAATTGCCGCAATGGCAACATCACGGCCGCTCATCAGTTTACCGTCCGTCTCAATACGAACCTTGTTTCGCAGTCCGTTCATAATCAGGGTCTGGTGTGTCTCTGCCAAGCCAAGCTCCCACGGAAGACCTGCATTGTGGATGGAGCTTCTGGGCGCCGCACCGGTTCCTCCGTCATAGCCGGATACCAAAATAACCTGTGCCCCCGCCTTTGCCACACCTGCCGCTACCGTACCCACGCCTGCCTCGGATACCAGCTTTACGGAAATACGGGCGTCCGTGTTAGCATTTTTCAAATCATATATCAGCTGTGCCAAATCCTCAATGGAATAAATATCATGATGAGGAGGAGGAGATATCAAAGACACACCGGGGGTTGAATGCCTTGTCTTTGCAATCCAAGGATATACCTTTCCTCCAGGCAGATGTCCGCCCTCACCGGGCTTTGCCCCCTGTGCCATTTTAATCTGCAATTCCTGCGCGCTCACAAGATAACGGCTGGTAACACCGAAACGTCCGCTCGCCACCTGCTTAATCGCAGAGCAGCGATTCAAGCCATCGGCGCCTACAGTAAGTCTCTCCAGATCCTCTCCGCCCTCGCCGGAATTGCTCTTTCCGTGCAGCCTGTTCATGGCGATTGCCATAGTCTCATGCGCCTCCTTGGAAATGGAGCCGTAGGACATGGCGCCCGTCTTAAATCTGGTGACAATGGAATCCACAGGCTCAACCTCTTCAAGTGCCACACCCTTTTTCGGGAAATTAAAGTCCATAAGTCCTCTGAGATTTTTCACGGACTCCTCACTGTTCACCATAGCTGTATACTGCTTAAACATCTCATAATCACCGCGTTTGGTGGATTGCTGCAGCATATGGATGGTTGCAGGGTTATATAAATGCTCGTCGCCGCCGCTTCTCATCTTGTGATGACCCGGGCTGTCTAAGGTCAAATCATTGCCAAGCCCAAGAGGGTCGAACGCCTGTGAATGCAGTTCATCCACCTGCTCCTCAATATCCTTTAAGGTAATTCCACCCACACGGCTTACAGTAGTGCCGAAATACTTGTTGATTACCTCAGGGGAAATACCGATCGCCTCAAATATCTGAGCCCCCTGATAGGATTGAATGGTGCTGATACCCATTTTTGACGCAATCTTCACAATCCCGTGAAGAACCGCGTTGTTATAATCATTCACTGCCGCATAATAATCCTTATCCAGCATATGATTGTCTATCAATTCCCTGATGGAATCCTGTGCCAGATAGGGATTGATGGCACAGGCGCCATAACCTAAGAGGGTTGCGAAATGATGTACCTCCCTTGGCTCGCCCGACTCCAGAATAAGTGCAACACGGGTTCTCTTCTTGGTACGCACCAGATACTGGTTCAATGCCGATACCGCAAGCAGGGAAGGTATAGGCACATGGTTCTCATCCACACCCCTGTCGGAGAGAATCAGCACATTTGCCCCCTCGCCGTATGCCCTGTCAACCTCCACATACAGTCTGTCGATAGCACGCTCAAGGCTGGTATTTTTATAATAAATAATCGGTACAACCTCTACCTGAAAGCCCTCCGCCTTCATATTCTTAATCTTAAGAAGGTCTGTGTTTGTAAGAATCGGGTTGTTTACCTTAAGCACGTTACAGTTCTTAGGAGTTTCCTCCAAAAGATTACCCTCCCTTCCTATGTAAATGGTGGTGGAGGTAACAATCTCCTCACGGATAGCATCGATAGGGGGATTGGTAACCTGTGCAAACAACTGCTTGAAATAATGGAACAAAGGGTGATGTGCCTTGCTCAAAACAGGCAGTGGCGTATCCACTCCCATTGCCGCAATAGCCTCCCCGCCGTTCTTCGCCATGGGAAGAATACTGGTCTTTAGNTCNTCATANGTNTANCCNAANGCCTTCTGCATNCNCTGGCGCTCCTCATGAGNNATACTCCGGCACNCGCNGATTGGGNATATTNAAATCCTTTAANAATACCAGATTANTNTCNAGCCANTCGCCGTAGGGCTGTCTGGAGGCATATTTTTCCTTTAAATGCTCGTCATCGATAACTTTGCCCTGTACCGTGTCCACCAAAAGCATTTTGCCCGGACGCAGCCTTTCCTTCACCTTAATCCTTGCGGGGTCAATGTCAAGCACTCCCACCTCGGAGGAAAGAATCAGGGTATTGTCGTCCGTAATCATATATCTGGAAGGGCGCAGACCGTTACGGTCAAGCACTGCGCCCATAATATCCCCGTCGGAAAATAATATAGAAGCGGGACCGTCCCACGGCTCCATCATCGTAGCATAATATTGGTAAAAATCCCTCTTAGTCTGAGACATTGCCTTATTGTTTGCCCACGGCTCAGGAATGGCAATCATAACCGCAAGGGGCAGCTCCATGCCGCTCATCACAAGAAATTCCAGTGTATTATCCAGCATGGCGGAGTCTGAACCGGTTTTGTTGATTGCAGGCAGCACCTTATGGAGTTGTCCTGTCAGATACTCGGACTTCATATTTTCCTCGCGGGCAAGCATCTTGTCCGCATTGCCGCGAATAGCATTAATCTCACCGTTATGCACCATAAAGCGGTTGGGATGGGCACGNTNCCAGCTGGGATTGGTGTTGGTGGAANAACGGGANTGCANCATGGCTATTGCCGACACGAAATCCTCGCTTTGAAGATCCGCAAAGAAGGTACGCAGCTGCCCCACCAAAAACATGCCTTTATATACAATAGTCCTGCTGGAAAAGGATACCACATAGGTATCGTCCGTGGACTGCTCAAACACTCGTCTCGCAATATACAGCCTGCGGTCAAAGGACAGACCCTTTTCCACATCCGCCGGCTTTTTTACAAAGCCCTGCACAATGTAAGGCATACACTCTACCGCCTTATGCCCCAGCACGTTGGGAAAGGTGGGCACCTCACGCCAGCCCAAAAATTCCATGCCTTCCTTTTCTACAATGATTTCAAACATCTTCTTCGCCTGATTTCTGCGAAGTTCCTCCTGCGGGAAGAAAAACATTCCCACCCCATACTCTCTCTCTTTTCCGATTTCTATACCTAAAGGCTTTGTCACCCTTGCAAAAAAACCGTGAGGAATCTGAGTCAGAATACCAACTCCGTCTCCGGTCTTTCCCTCCGCATCCTTACCTGCCCTGTGCTCTAAGTTTTCAACAATCTTCAAAGCATTCTCCACAGTTGCGCGGCTTTTCTTACCGTTAATATTTACACAGGCTCCGATACCACAGTTGTCATGCTCAAACTCTTCACGATAAAGAGGAGCTTTGGGAAGATTATTTTTCACGTCAAACATTGTAGTTCTCCTTTCCGATTACCGATTCCGTATATCCCTTATGTATCTGCCAATTCATTCTCATAAGAAGCATAATCACATACTGGCAGCCTCCTTTTAAGCACGGCACTTGGCTCATTGCCCGCAGGAATAAAAAAGGTCGCAAAGAAGCCTTTGTGCGCTCCTTTGCGACCTTTTCATTACTATACACCAATTTATCTCATCTGTAAATAACAAATTTTTATTAAGTTGTCAGATAGTTTGATATTAATTTATTTTATTGTTAATTGTCTGTTTTCTTGGTTTGTTTTCAGCGTTATATAGTGTTTCAAATATTTTTATTAAGATAATTTAAGTTTTACCCTTAAGTCTCCACAACTTCCTGCAAATGCTCTGAGACCTGTGAAACCGTCTCAAAAATATGATTGATATCTGAAATCAAGTTCTCCTGTTCAAACAGACTGTCCTTAATCTCCTGAATCATATCTGCGGAATGTTCCATAAGCTTTGTCATATTATCTGCCATGTCCACAACCTGACCTACATATCTCTGGGAATCTTCACATGCAACCGCAATTTCATCAACTACTTCTTTGGAACTCTCCTGTAGCCTGCCAAGTTTTTCGGCTTCCTCCTTGGCATTAAAGATATAATCCATTCCCGATTTTACGGTATTGGTGCCAAAATCGATGGATTCCCCTGCCTTCGCCACACCTGTGCGAATGCCATTCACATGATGTGAAATCTGTTCTACCGCAGCGTGGGACTCCTCTGCAAGCTTTCTGACCTCATCTGCCACAACAGCAAATCCCTTACCGTTTTCTCCTGCTCTGGCGGCTTCAATAGATGCATTTAACGCCAACAGGTTAGTCTGGCTGGCAATACCTACAATAATATCCGTCAGACTGCCAATTTCATTAGTCTGCTGCTCCAACGCCTGAATTATCTCCAAGGTATCATGAGTACTGCCCTCAATCTGCCTCATGGCAGCCACAGCGCCATCCATCACGGATATATAGTTCAAGGTGCTCTGACTTGTCTGGTCAACCGCCCTGTACATACGCTCCGTTTTTTCTACGATTTTTTGGACCAAAAGCTTCAGTTCCTGAATACTGCTTGCCGTATCATCTACATATTTCTGGTTATTACTGCAATCCTCCAAAGACTTACAAGCCGATTGTGAAATCTTTTGATTGCTCTGGCTACTTGCCTCCAGAGACTCATGAAGCTGCGCCACTGCCGCCCCCAGATTGTCACTGGCAGACTCACATTGTTTTACTACTTCCTTAATCTTCTCCGTATTATGCAGGCTCTCCAAAAGCTTTCTCGCCAGCTTTGTGATAGTAAGAAATACCGCTGACATAGCTATGTATTCAATGGTAAAGCCCATCGCATAACCCCGAAACCATGAAAACACTGAGTCGCCCGGCAGCAGCGTGACGGAATGCGCCCTAAAAAATACCGCTATCACCATGCATACATACCCGATTACCGCCACATGCCTTGTAAACCGAACGTCAAAATACAGGCAGCTGATTGCCAATGCCAATACATACGTCATATAAATGCCCACATTTGCGTTTGTTCCCATCATAGCTACCACTAACGCCAGAGATATAACCGAACAATACTTTAAAACAATTGTTTTTACCCCAACCTTTTTCAATATAACGGGAATTAGAATAAAGACACAGCCAATAGGGGTCAGTACACATAATTCGCCAATGGTCAGACGAAAAACTCCTAAGAATGACAACAGAAATAATGCCGGAAAAATTAATGTCAGACACAATAAAATTCGGCAGACCATATTGTTGATCCGATTATCATTTTCATGAAAAAAATTTTCAGAACTATTCTCCATGTTCAACCTACCTCCTCATAATTTATGCTAAATTATTTGTCGCAATTATAACACATTTTGTTTATCCATACAATATAATCTGCTAATTGCCCACGGCAAACGCATGAATATTCCCTCTTTTCCATCTGGTCATGGGCTTTCTCTACTGTACAGATATCATTCTTCTCCTGTATTTCCTTCCCTATTTTCACCTGGCTGAAATACTTCTCCACAGCTTCTTACAGACCTGCCTGATTCCCCTTCAGTGCCACCTCATAGTCAGC
>WFLY01000166.1 GCA_009177215.1 Bacillota bacterium | reverse complement strand
GGGGTAAAAGGTGGCCCGTTCATTGTAAAGTCTATTTGCCATTGGAAAAAATATCTTATATAGGACTGGATTGGCTTTCTGAAAAACCATGTAGTATATGTCGGCCAATGCAGTCCTATTTTTATGCGTTGGCGGGATTGGGGTTAGGAAGCATCCAGACTGTATGGGCAGGCATTTGTGGAGGGAATGCCAATCAAGCACCTTGCAAACAGCATTGCCATGATGCGGGTCTGCTATTTGCGGCAGGCTCTACCATGGGGGTATCGGCAGTTGGGAGGATAATCCTTCCCTAAACGCAGACTTGTAAATTGATAGATAGGAGGCATTATGAAGAAATCAGCATTGAAGGAAAAAAGGGAAGTGAGGATTTACAATGGCAGGGGCAGTAATTATGGGAAACCGCTGCTCATGCTCCAGGGGAAATGGCTGCAGGAGTTTGGGTTCATGGTGGGGGACAGGGTGACTATAACCTGCCAGAATAACAAGCTTGTCATTGAAAATGCGGGAGAGGCGGCAGCGGTACATATGGTAGCAGAGCCAGGCATGGAGTACGGTACTAAAGAGGGATAGGGAGAGACGGAATATCTGTATCCTGCGGCGGTAAAGCGGCAGGGTGTAGAGCCGGAGAAGGGAAAACAGGATAATGGATAGGTACATAGGAAGCCTTACAGACTGGATAAACACAGCTTGTGGGCTTTTTATGTTTTAGAAGGTTTTAGGATGCTGCGGGTTTTCCGTATGCTGCAGGGATTATCTGATGTGATTAATCGAGGAGGCGGATGATGGAATTAAGTGAAAATGAAAAGAGGATGCTGTACCAGATGGAGGGATGTGGACTGGAAAGTGTTATACGGGATCTTAGGACAAGTGCCATGTATGCACCCAGGCCGGAGCAGAGAAAGACGGCGGAAAGTGTGATCCAGAAACTACGGGCCATGCCGGAAGAGGAAAGCTGGAGGATGATTATGGATATCCGCAGAAATTACCATGTGCCTGGGGGAGCGAAGACGATTGGGGAGATGCTTGCAGAGGCCCGGCAGAAAGCGGCGTTTGGCAGTTCGGGAGAAGAGCAGGAGGGCTGGATGAAGGGGCATGACATTATGGCGCTGGAGCGGTTTGCCGATGATACGCGGCATATGATTGTGTTTGATGTGGTTTCCGGAGATTCAGACCTGGGCGATTCCGGTGACAGGATGCGGCTGTTTTTAACGGATGAGGGATACAGGAAGCTCCAGGGAGAGCAGGAAAAGGGAAATGTGAAGATAAGGAAGCATGCAAGGGTATTCCCCGGCGGGCGTCTCAGCTATGATCAGAAGGGGATGGAACGGTAAAAGCATTATATCAGGCAGACGGCTGNGGAGGGCCTGGATGGGAGGGAGAAATGGAGTTTGATTATTATTATGGGATGGAGGCGGAGCAGTTTTCCTTTTACCGCATCCCCCGGACGCTGGTTAAGGATAAACGCTTCAAGGGCCTCAGCAGTGACGCGAAGCTGCTTTACGGCATGATGCTGGATAGGATGTCGCTGTCCATAAAGAACGGGTGGCTGGATGACAGGAACCGGGCATATATCATCTACACGGTGGAGAACATCATGGAAGATCTGGGCTGTGCGAAAGGGACATGTGTGAAGATCATGAAGGAGCTTGACAGTGAGAAGGGCATCGGCCTGATTGAGAAAAAGCGGCGGGGCCTGGGTAAGCCGGACATTATCTATGTGAAAAATTTCTCTTCCATCGGGGTGGAACGGGACGGCGGGGAGGCCGAAAACCCTGATAAATCCACAGAAGTTCAAAATTTGAACTTCTGGAAGTCTAAAAACTGTACTTCTGGAGGTTCAGATTCTGAACCTGTGGAGGTCCAAAATTTGGACCCTAATTATACTGATAAGAATTATACTGAGAATAACCAGACTGATATCCTATCCAATCTATCCTATCAGCCCCCGGATGNGNCTGTGGNACAGGATGATGTGATTGANAGGATGGATTATTACCGGCATATCATCCACNGGAACATNGAGTATGANTATCTTGGGAANGANCNGCAGCGGAAGGAGGGACGGCATTGANGAANTGGTGGAGCTGATGGTGGATGTCATGCTGATGCCGGATGGAAGTACAGTCCGTATCGCCGGGACGGACCGGCCTGCGGCCATGGTGAAGATGCGTTTCAAGGGGATCACGAGCAGCCATATCCAGTATGTGTGCGGATGCCTGGAGAGGAATACTGGGAAAGTAGGTAATATCAAGGCATACCTTCTGGCGGCGCTCTATAATTCCACATTCACCATAGACCAGTATTATCAGGCAGAGGTAAGGCATGACCTGTATGGCGGGGGCTGGCCGTCGGGATAGGGAAAAATGAATATGGCTTTGAAGGGACAGTCGGATGAAGTCGGGCTGTTTTTTGTGCGCTTTTTTAGCGCTGCCATGTATCCGGCGGCAGGGATGGGAGCAGCGGGAGTAAGCTGCGGCCTGCATGGGAAGGGAGGGAAGAAAGGAACATGCGGCTGGGGGAGGGGATGCCATAGTTCATTGCAGGGTGGACTTATTGGCGTGGGATAATGTCTGTCCTGCATATAAACCAAAATATAAGACACGCAGTGAGGAGGAAAAGAATATGAGGAATGAGAAGTGGAAAAAGATTTTACTGACAGCAGGGATCGCGTTTGCGGTGTTAATGGCGGTGATGACACTATGGGCTCATATGCACAGGAACATCACAGTGGAAGACCTGGCGGTGCGGCAGATTATGAGGGAGTATGACCTGTCTGAGTCGGAGGCACGGTGGTTTGTGGAGTGGGCCGAAAAGGTCATCAACATGGAGTGAAGGGAGACCAGAATGAAAACAAAGAAAATGATTACCATGGGGGTGTTGGCTATGGCGGTCTGGCTGGGGCTGCTTTTTCAGCCACAGACAGCATTAGCGGTCAATGGGGAGACTGGGGCAGGAATGTCAGGCACTGAGAGAGGGACTTATGATGATCCGCAGGAAAGCAGCCGGGCAGGGGGAAACACAGGGCAGGAAGCTAATGCTGGCGGAATGATGCCGGATGGTTCTGGCGGACAGGAGGAAAATTCCTGTGATGCCAGGGATGTATCAAGCTATGCGGATGGGGATAATGCGGTGGTTGTGGATTCTGCTTCAACGGCATACAGCGAAGAGACATCATCCATTATCTCTGTCGCTGCGGCAGTCCCGGAGCATTTTGGTCTGGCGGCATATGCGGAGATCATCAGCGTGGAATCTGGGATTACTTATGGACTGCCACTGTATGCCTCAAATGGCTATTATCAGCGGTGTTATGTGCCAGCAGGGGCTTATTATGTCGGGAATGTGGCAGTGTATGGGGATACTACAAATGAGTACCCCTTTGACTTCCCGGAGGGGGATTTCATGGTGGATGAAAATGATTCTTTTGAGATTACGGCATCCCTGGCAGACTTTGAAAGCGTGGATGCGGAGCTCCGGGAGAAACATGGGGAGGCAGTGGAAAACGTTGTGCCTGTGGAGACTGATTTTGCGGTTATGTATTCGGGCGCAGGGAACGGGCAGGTCGGGATTACCGGGGAGCAGAACGGAAGATATGAGATCCTTGTAATGATTACGGAATCCGGGTATCTGGGGGACGGGCATTTTATATATTCCCTGGATGGTGGGGAAACGTGGCAGGGAGAGACAGACCTTGAAATTCCGCTGTCCGGATTTTATGAGATTCCTTTAACCGGGCTGACGGTGGAGTTTGCCGTGTCCTATGCAGATGCGGACGGATTTATGGCTGGAGATATATACAGTGTATCCATCCCAGACCCATCTGCCAGAATCCAGTGTGAGAGGACTGGCCGGGGAGCTGCCATGGTGGAAGTATTGAGCATGAACCCAGATATCCAGGCATTTGATGCACTGGAAGCATCAGGGATGGAGTTTGTTATTGACATCCAGAAAAGCGGCGGTTTCGGGGAGGCAATCTGGGCAGTTTCCACAGACGGGGGGAAGACCTTTAACCCACAGGAGTATGCGGGAGAGGAACTGCTGTTTGAGGATGCAGGAATCCGTTTGCGCTTCTTCCCGGAAAAGGACGGAACCCTCTTTGTCAGGGGAGACCGGTACATGGTATCTGCGGTAAGGGAAAGTAACCATGCCGGTTATGGATTGTTTATATTCCTGGCGGTGGCGCTGTTCGGGGGATTGGGGTATGTGGTACTGTGTCAAGAAAAAGTACAAGTTAAACGTGAACTTTTCTCTATAACATCTGTTATGTTATCCTGCTGGTCTCTCCAAATCTTTTAATTTCTTCAGATACCTCTTTTCGTATTC
>WFLY01000109.1 GCA_009177215.1 Bacillota bacterium | reverse complement strand
TGGTACGGAAGGGTTTTATATCTTCTGACCGGAACCATCCTCTTCGCTGTGCCCGTCTCCCGGCGGGCCTTTTTCATTCAAGATTTCTCTGTAAGGAGAAATTTCCTATAAAGTAAAAAAAGAATAACGCTCAGGCAGGAGCTAAAAGCTCCAGCCTATTCGTTATTCATATTTATATTAAAACTCTTATAACGAAACCTTTTTACTGCTGTGCGACGTCCTTCATGGAAAAGCTGATTCTTCCCATCTTGTCCTTACCTAAGCATACAACGGTAACTACATCACCCAAGGTCAGAACATCCTCTACATGATTGATCCTCTCCTTGGCAATCTTGGAAATGTGTACCATGCCTTCCTTGCCGGGAGCGAACTCAAGGAACGCGCCGAATTCCTTAATGCTTACTACCTTTCCCTTGAAAATCTGTCCTTCCTCAAAGTCGGTGGTGATAATTTTTACCATCTCAACAGCCTTGTCCATCATTGCCTTATCGGTTCCGCAAACGGACACCATGCCGTCATCGGTAATATCAATCTTAACGCCTGTGCGGGCAATAATCTCATTAATAGTCTTGCCTCGCTGACCTACCACGTCGCCGATTCTCTCGGGGTCAATCTGAATAGAAATAATTTTAGGCGCATAAGGACCAACTTCGGATCTGGGAGCAGCAATTGCAGGCTTCATGCAGGTACCCATAATGAAAAGCCTTGCCTCGCGGCATCTTGCAATAGCTCCCTCAACGATAGGTCTTGTCAGACCGTGAATCTTAATATCCATCTGAATAGCAGTAATACCTTCTGTAGTGCCTGTTACCTTAAAGTCCATATCTCCGAAGAAGTCCTCAAGACCCTGAATATCGGTAAGCAACACAAAATCATCATCAGTATCCCCTGTTACCAACCCACAGGAAATACCTGCAACCATCTTCTTGATGGGTACTCCTGCTGCCATTAAGGACATACAGGAAGCACAGGTTGACGCCATGGAGGTAGAACCGTTGGACTCAAAGGTCTCAGATACGGTACGGATAGCATAAGGGAATTCCTCCTCGTTGGGAAGCACAGGAATCAATGCCCTTTCAGCCAAAGCGCCGTGACCGATTTCACGTCTTCCCGGTCCGCGTGAAGGCTTTGTCTCACCTACGGAGTAGGAAGGGAAATTATAGTGATGCATATACCTCTTGCTCACCTCATTTTCATCCAAACCGTCAATCCTCTGCTGTTCGGACAAGGGGGCAAGAGTACATACATTACAAATCTGGGTTTGTCCGCGGGTAAACATTGCAGACCCGTGAACTCTGGGAATAATATCAACCTCTGCCGCCAAAGGACGAATCTGTGTAATTTCACGACCATCGGGGCGCTTGTGATCCTTTAAAATCATCTTGCGGACAGTCTTCTTCTCATATTGATATACTGCCTCGCCCAAGATTGCAAGCCACTCTTCATTCTCAGCAAACGCTTCCTCAAGCTTCTCGGTAATCACTCTGATATTCTCCTCGCGGGTCTGCTTGTCATCCGTAAATACTGCCTCCTCCATCTCCTCAGGAGTAACCAGCTTCTTCATCTCCTCAAACATCTCTACGGGAATCGCGCAGCTTGTATATTCGTGCTTAGGCTTTCCGACTTCTGCCACAATTTTATCGATAAAAGCAATAATTGTCTGATTGATTTCATGGGCCTTGTAAATAGCTTCGATCATCTTTTCCTCGGGTATCTCATTGGCGCCAGCCTCAATCATAATAACCTTTTCTCTGGTAGAAGCCACGGTCAGGTTCAAATCTCCGTTCTTCCACTGTTCTTGAGACGGGTTCACAACAAACTCGCCGTCAATCATTCCCATCTGGGTCATAGCGCAGGGTCCGTCAAAGGGAATATCCGAGATGCAGGTTGCGAGTGCGGCGCCCAGCATAGCCACCAGCTCAGGTCGGCATTCAGGGTCAACGCTCA
The DNA here is from genome assembly GCA_009177215.1 of Bacillota bacterium. Classification (GTDB taxonomy): domain Bacteria; phylum Bacillota; class Clostridia; order Lachnospirales; family Lachnospiraceae; genus Acetatifactor. The sequence goes on along the minus strand of WFLY01000109.1, from coordinate 3,621 downwards.
TTACCATATTATTCAGAGTAACATCATTGCGATAATCCTTGGGAAACAGCGGACGCATAGGTCTGTCGATAACACGGCTGGTAAGGATAGCATTTTCGCTCGCCTTGCCCTCTCTCTTGTTAAATCCACCGGGAATTTTGCCTACTGCGTACAGCTTCTCCTCATACTCTACACTGAGAGGGAAAAAGTCAATGCCCTCTCTGGGCTTTTCGGATGCCGTTGCAGTACAAAGTACGGTAGTATCACCGTAATGCATAAATGCACAGCCATTCGCCTGCTTCCCCACACGATTAATATCAACGCTGAGGGTACGTCCTGCCAATTCCATCTTGTAATTCTGGTACATAAATTCCTCCATTCCACCGCTTAAACGGTATCATCATTTTATAACCGGAACCTTGGAACAGCAAACACCGAAACTACTGAAAAAAATATGTACTGCCATAACCATACATATTCTTTTCAGCGGTCTCGGGGCTTCTCCTCTGTTCCTGATTCCATGCCGATTCCTACTGCAAAATCTCACTAAATGGTCTTGCTTCTCTCCACACCATCTATCTTTGGAAATTGCACCGCATAGAAAAACAGCAAGCGGAGAGGTTGAAAAATCAACCCTTCTCCGCCTATTTTTTGCATTATTTTCTCAAACCAAGCTTTTCAATAAGAGTACGATATCTCTCGATATCCTTCTTCTTAAGATAAGCCAAAAGTCCACGTCTCTGACCGACCATCTTCAACATACCACGGCGGGAATGATGATCCTTGGGATTCTCCTTCAAGTGGTCTGTCAATTCCTGAATTCTTGCAGTCAATACTGCAACCTGAACCTCGGGTGAACCGGTATCGCCGGGTGTCCTGGCATACTCGTTCATAATTGCTGTTTTCTTTTCTTTAGAAATCATTTGTTTTCCTCCTTTATTAAAAACCGCCTGACACTAAGATGGGGTCGGAGTCTCCCTCCTCTGAGCATCGGCTCAATCATACTCGGTCAGTATAGCATAATATTATTGGAATGTAAACAACTATTTTCCTTCTCAATCCACAAAATCTTCCTCTTTTTTCAAAATTGAATACTCATTGCTAAACATTCCTATCATATATATTTTTTACATATGTCATATGCTTTATAAATGTGAAACTTTTTAAAATTTTTTACGTTAATATATATAACAACNGATACACNCTTATCNGAACAATATATATATGCNCTNACANNATCANCACANCTTTNNAACCGCAGATTTGTGCAGGAGCGCCACCAATCTGAATCGTGAAGCCGAATCCGAGTTTCGGCTTGCGCACCTTCGGAAAACACCGCTCCGACATGGAGGAATTTTTTATGAAAAAATATTGGACTCCTTGTGGTTCGGTCCGTTGACAGATGCAAACGATACTGCTCCCTAAACGGACAAAAATTAATTTATTTCAAAAAGCAGCCGGCATCTTAAAATGCCGGCTGCCTGATTTATCCTGTTAATCTTTAATTACTCTTACTGCCTTAGCAGGTGTACGGTAATTGTATTTACTGATTTTAATACCGGTCTTAGGGCTGCTGGCATGAATTACCTGACCGCCGCCGATATATATTGCCACATGGTTGATGGTTCCGCTGCTGTTGCTATAGAATACTAAATCACCGGGCTTTAATTCGGAGGTCTTTATCTTGGTTCCCTCATTTGCCTGCGCTCTGGAGGAATGGCTCAANNTAATNCCGTACTTTTTNAATACACTTNAGNCAAAACCGGAACAATCNGCACCCNTTGTCANGCTGGNGCCGCCCCATACATAGGGATTGCCAAGGAACTGCTTTGCATATTCTACCAAATCCACGCGAACATCGGAGACGCCCTCGCCATAGAGAAGCTCCGTCATAGTAATCGCCGTATCCAGCTTTTCCTCTACCGTAACATATTCCGCTGCTACATATGCCTCTTCACCGTCAATGGAAACTTTAATCCAATCTCCCAATGTTTCCACATATTCCAGCTCTTCGTCTTTTAACACCTGAGTCAAAACGGCACTGTCGGTATTCGCCTGCTCTCTGACATTCAAGCCGTCCGTATTAGCCACCACTACCGTGCGAATCAGGGTATCCGCATATATCTTAGCGTCCGGACCGGTCATCAGAAATTCCATGCTCACATAACCCTCAACCTCGCCTGACTTAATATGCGCCCAACCGTCCGCATCCTCTAAAATCTCGCAAGCGGCATTTTTAGGCATCTTGCCAACCAGCTTCCCATCCGTAGACGGAACGGCACGGACATTGAGGTTACCGCTTTCCACATTGGCAATACCCAGATTGGTATACCCCCAAAGCGCTCCCTGCGCTTCCTCGGCAGCCGCCATGTATTCTTCAATCGTTAAACTGGATTCCAATACCGAAGCTACCCCCGCTGTCTGCAATACCTGAGTAGCCTGTGCCGCAGAAACCTGCATTGGCTCCATTGCCAAAAATACCGCTAAACCTACAGATACAAGTGCTGCTTTTTTATCAATACGTCTCATATAAGTACNTTTCTCTTTCACTACNAAANCCTGNCTNATGTACAATTTCATATTAATGAAGCNNCAAATTNATAANTNCCATAATATTATTAAATTTTTANTACAAAATTATTACACTACAANTTATACNGGTACTTACACATGCTGTCAACCGTTTCCTAATATTTCCTTAACCATTCTTAACTTTTTGTTAAAAATCCAGTCATGCAGAAATGATTGTCAATTCGACCGTGGCGCTTACTCGCTGAGAGCAAATTGTACAATTAATGCACTACTTCACTCTCTCCTTCCCTCTCCTCGGAGGTAATAGCAAAGGCAATGTTGGTGGCATGGTCGGACACACGCTCAAGACCGGAAACAATANCCGAGAAAATCATACCCGCCTCAGGCGTACATTCTCCTCTGGTAAGGCGCTCCACATGGGCGCGCTGCAGCTCCCGCTCTTTCTCATCTACTTTATCCTCTAAGCTGATGACCTCCTCCATATGGGCTTCATCACTCTTTACAAACATCTCTATAGCATACTGAATAATCTTATTAACCATATCCAGCATCTCACCAAGCTCCCTTTGAGCCTCCTTGCTGATGCTGATTCCTTCTTCTTTCCGCTGTCTTGCCGCATCTGCCACATTTTCCGCATGATCGCCGATACGTTCGATATCGTTTACCACATGGAAAAGCGCTCCGATACTTTTCAAATCTTCAATAGGCAGGGTTGTCTGATTAATCTTCACCAGATAATCGGTAATGGCATGGTTGAGAAAGTTAATATTTTTCTCAACCTCATATACCTCATTAATGTCTTCCTCGTCCAACGTAATCAGCGCATTCATGGCACGGTTCAGGTTCTCGTTTGCCAGAGAAGCCATGCGCTCCAGTTCTTTAATTACTTCAACCACTGCAGTTGCAGGATTGAATACCACCTTTTCACCGATATATTTCAGCTGATAGCTCTCACGATAATTGATCTTCTTGTCCTCGCCGGGTACGCACAGACATGCAAGCTTCACCAGCAGGTTAGAGAAAGGGAACAACAGGATTACCTGAAATATCTTAATGATTGTATGGGCATTTGCTACGAATCTGCCGTTATCCGAGGAAATTGCACTGAGC
>WFLY01000184.1 GCA_009177215.1 Bacillota bacterium | reverse complement strand
TTGCCATTTTTGCCACGCGAATCACTTCTTCATATGAAGCCTCCGGCTTTGCAAATTTGATGTTATTCAGAATAGTTCCCGCAAAAAGGAAATTTTCCTGCAAAACCACTCCTATCTGACTGTGATAATTTTCCAGCTTTATCTTTCGTATATCAATGCCATCCACCAATATTTCTCCGTCGTCAACCTCATACAAATGCATTATCAGGTTAATCATAGTGGACTTTCCGGTACCCGAAGCACCCACAAGACCTATCATCTCACCTTTTTTGACGGTCAGGTTTATATCCTCAAGCACCGGCTGATACGATTTATAACCAAAAGAGGCATTCCTAAATACAATTTCACCCTCAATATCATGCTCAACGGCGTCCTCCATATTTACAATAGAAGGCTCCTGACTCAACACGTCTCCTATCCTCTCCAAGCTTGTGATCAGATTCATAAACGCGCGGGGCATACCACTCATCCAATTCACATAAGAATAAAGCAGAGAAGTGTAATTCACAAATTGTAACAGCTCACCCGGAGTCATGCTCTCAAAAAGCACTCCTTTTCCGCCGTAATAAGTCACAAGATAAATTCCCACACCTAGAAGAAATGACAGCACCGGATAAAATATGGCAAAAAAGACCTCATTACCCTTCTGGATTCTTGCGAACTCGTCCGCCGTATCGTCAAAATGCCCGGCTTCTCTGTATTCCTGACCATAGGACTTCACTACCGCCATACCGGAAATCACATCCTGAAGGTTATTGTTCATCTTATCACTTTTGATTCCCTGTAGATGAAAGCGCTTGCGTATATTCTTTCTCCATGCCATGGATAGCGCCACGGAAAACGGTGCAAACATAAACGCCAGCAGGGCAAGCTTCCAATTCAACACCAGCATATAAATGCAGACACAGGCAAACAAAATGGCAATAGTAAACAAATTGCAGAACACATCCGAAAAAAAGTCCTTAATTCTTGCTGTATCTCTGACAATTCTGTTCATCAGTTCCCCCGGACTCCTGTCGGTTATAAAGGACAGGGATAAGCTCTGAATCTTAACAAATAGCTTTTTTCTCTGATCCTCTCCGATATAAGAACCCAGTTTAGAACACAAATAGCTTTTCGCCGCATTAATAACAACGATACCTGCACTCATAACAAACATTCCAAACAGGCAAAGCAGCGCCGTCTTATATTCCCTGTTTTCTTTAAGGAGCACATCATCAACCAAATACCTCTGAATCGCAGGACTTGCCAGAGTTACGAAGGTTGCGGCAAGCATAAGAATAAAAATTACAAACAACCTTCCCATATGCGGCTTCAGCATTTCCATAAAAACGGAAAGCACCCCCTCTTTTTTTCCCATACAATGGGGGCATTCCTTCGTTCCCGGCAGCGCACGCCCACATTTAGGACAGGAATGCTCGTATTCATTGCTGATAACCCGCTCCGTCCTGCCCATCTTCAAAATCTGCATTCCACGGAACAGGTAGGAGTAACGCGTCAGATGCTTTGCCGAAAATCTCCCCAGCAAAATCTGCGCATCCCCCTGTACCACATACACAATTCCGCATGCAATCTGCGGCTCGCTGCGTATCTCATCACACTGCTCCAGCAAAAACCGTTTTGTCAGTTGCCCTTCTTCTAAAATAAGCACTCTCTTATTCGTCATTACCGTATAGGAATTATGCCTGTAATTGCCTTTCAAATCAATATCAAGAGGAAGGCAATAATAGATTTCTTCCTCCGGCATAAGCCCACAGAGAGCCAAATTATCCTTTGACAATTCATACTTTAGTATCACACCAATCCTCCATGCCTCTCCTTTTGCGGCACCGCGATGCGAAACTCAAATTCCCATCTGCGACTCCATTTGGTTCGTTTACGGCACAAATTTTTACAGAAATAAATCCAGTTTTTTGCGCTCGCCGTTGCTCAGCGCCATAATATCCGGTATTTCAAACCGGTTTTCATCAATATCAATTATCAAAATTCTCGTGTCAGACAAATGCACTACCGCATTTCCACCCATTTGTATCGTAAATCGACAGGATCCGTAATTGGTCAAGACATCCCAGTAGGCATAGCCATATTCGTCTTTAATCCCGAATATCTTAGTGATTGTCGGTGTAAAATAACGCAGCGTCAACTGCTCTTGAAGCATTGCGACCGTCTCGGAATCCATATCGCTTAGTTTTTCAATGATTCCTATTTCTTTGGAGCGTTCGTCCGGTGTCCTGACAGACAAAAACTCATCTCTGTGCATAAACGGAAACATTCTGACTACCTGCACTCTGGGATAGAATTCATCCTCAATTTTCAAGCTTAAAAATCCCGTTCCCGTTCGGGTAAAATCTGCGTTTTCATTATTAATGTATCGAATTCGCAGCATTTGATCCGTTTCCTGCTCCATCTGTGATAATGCAAAATCCTCATTCATTCAAAACACCTTTTCCTCCCTTTCAAGCGCCTTAGTCTGCAGCTCCAAAAGCTTATAATAGGTTCCTTTCAGCGCTTTCAACTCCTCATGGGTTCCCCGCTCAATGATTTCTCCGTTGTCGATAACCACCAGATAATCGGCGTCCTTTAAGGTAGACAATCTATGCGCAATGGATATGGTGGTTCTTCCCTGCACCAAATAACCGATTGACTTTTGGATTACTCTCTCGGTCTCCGTATCTACAGATGCCGTTGCCTCATCCAATATCAATATTTTAGGATTGGCGAGAATTGCTCTGGCAATGGAAATTCGCTGTCTTTCTCCCCCCGAAAGTTCCCTGCCGGAGGCTCCTATTCTTGTATCGTAAGCATCCGGCATTCTCATAATAAACTCATGGGCGCCCGCCAGCTTTGCCGCACGCATAATTTCCTTAATATCCGCCTCTCTGTTGCCGTACGCAATGTTTTCCGCCACGGTTCCCATAAAAATATATGTATCCTGAGACACCATTGCCACATTCTTTCTCAGCTCATGAAAGGCAAGATCCTTTACGTTAATGCCGTCTATACTGATGCTGCCCTCCTGCGGGTCGTACATTCTGGAAATCAGATTTACCAGCGTAGTCTTTCCCGCACCGGAACGACCCACAATGCCAAACATGGTTCCTGCCGGGATATCTACCGTGATATCCTTAAGCACTGGTCTGTTTACCTCATAGCCGAAAGTCACACCCTTTAACGAAACATTCCCCTGAGGATTACTCAGCTTTTTAGAATGTACCGGCTCCTGTATCTGCGGAACAGCGTCTACGATTTCAAAGATACGCTGGGCGCTGTTCATGCTATCCGCCCACCAATTATGTATTCTTGAGAAGAAATTCATCGGTCCTTGAAGCTGACTCACATATCCCACAAAGGTAATCAGCACGCCGAGGTTCATGCCCTGCTTATTGTCTCCCATCAAAAACCAAACACCCAGCGCCCATACGCCTATAGTGGCGATGCTCTGTGCCGCACCATAGACAAAATGGAAATAATTCTGCCGATAGGTAATTGCTACCTCCGCCTCTCTGAGATTACTATTGCCGCCTCCAAAGCGGTTTATTTCTCTCTTTTCCTGCCCGAAGCTCTTTACCACTCTTGCTCCTGCCAGATTATCATTGACAGTGCTGTTCAGGGAACGCTCCGCACGATGTCTCCTGCCGAACATAATCCAGATTTTAGGTCTCAAATACACACTCACCGCCACAAGCGCCGGCAACAGCAGTATAGTGATTGCCGTCATCTGCGGGTTAATGCTGAACATCACTATCACCGTGACAATCAATGTCAAACCGTGTACCAATATATATGGCGCTCCATCCACAAAAAAGCCCGTGATTCTATCGGCATCCGACATCACTCTTGTCATCAGCCCGCCGGTCTGCCTGCTTTTGTAAAAATTGATGGAGAGTTTCGCCATAATTCGGAAAACGTCCTTTTTCATGTTCCGCACTACGTCCACGACCATCTGCGCAGTTAGTACGCCCTGTAAAATTTCCAATATCAATAACACAATTTTGGTGGAAGCCATTGCAAGAACCAAAAGCAATAACCCCACCAAAAAATCACCGTTTTTTATCCCTATGCTTTGCAAAAACGCCTCATTTTTATCTAAAATCCTGTTATATAAAATAGTACCGTTCAAATAAGGCCAGACTAAATTCAGCAGCGCTGTAACAGCAGTACAGAAAACCAACGCAATAAACTTGATTCTGTAGGGCTTAAAATACCCCAGCACTCTGAAAAAAATACTTCTCCTATCCATACAGTTAGGGCATATTTTTCTGGAGCTGTCCGGATACATATTCCCGCATTTAGGGCAATACTCTGCCTCATCCTCGGGAATGTCAAGCGTTTCTCCTGCCTTAAGCTGCTCCACGCCGCGCACCAGATGAGCAACCTTTCGCTTATGCAGCTGGGTAAACATAATCAGCAGCTTCTGCCCACAAGCCATTTCAGCCGCCAGCACATTACAGCCCACGCCCATTTCTATCCACAGCCGCTTGATATCCGAGAGCGCATAAGCATTCCATGTCCACTCCTGCTCCTCGTTCTGTTTTTCACAGATACCATAGCCCTTATAATAGTGAATCTGCTTTGGGTGGGGATTTGCCCTGAAAACAAACAGGCTGTCCCGTGACAGTAAAAGACACCCTTCAGCAAATTCACCCTCCACATTTAAATCCGTTGCAGCTGCGTAGAGAATATCCTCCCTTGCCCTTCCACATTCAGGCAGCAGGGAGACCACCCCAGCCGGCAGCATTTCACTTTTCCTTATAGTCTTTTTCACATTAATCTCCCAAGCTACCAACAACCCGCGAATTTGGGCTTCAGCTTTTTCACACTGTTCCCTGCACATAGCAAAAGCTATGCTTGTGTTACCGTCACACAAGCTCCTCCGGCTTGGTAATAATAATTTTCCCGTCAACCAGCTCTACCTTCATTTTATTGTCGGTAAGCTCCAACGCTCCCAATAATTCCTTGGGAATCTGCACTCGCCCCGCCTTATCAAGGATAACATACTCTTCCTGAGTATCCTCCATTCGCCAGTCAATAGTAACCTCCTTCAGACGGTCCGCATACTTTTCCTTAAGGATTCTCTCACTGCTGATTTTGCCGTCCCGGATAGCAACTACTCGCTTAACCTTTTTTGACAAAGCCACATCGTGAGTAACTATCAGAATCGTCTGACCCGACTTATTCAATTCCGTAAATATATCAAAAATATAGTTAGCTGTTTTAGGGTCTACACTACCGGTCGGCTCATCTGCCAATAGCAGCTTCGGCGAATTCGCCAGCGCAATTGCAATAGCGATTCTCTGCTGTTCACCGCCTGACAAGGTATTCAAGCGGCTGTATTTTTTGGAGGACATTCCCACCTTTTCCAACAGCTCTAACGCCTTCTCCTTCTTTTTCTTGGCATCCGACAGGTGCATGGGCAGCATAATATTTTCAATGGCGNACAANTACGGCAAGAGGTTCCTGCCGTTGTTCTGCCACACAAAGCCCACTGTATCCCGCTTATAGACTACCAGTTNCTTTTCCGTCANGGTGAACAGATTCTNCCCGCCCACAATAAGNGAGCCTGCACTGGGTCTGTCAAGACCACCGATCATATTAAGGAATGTGGACTTACCGCTTCCGCTGTTACCAATCAATGCGGTAAGCTCACCCTCCTCCACCACCAAATCCAGCCCCTGTAAAGCAAGAACCTCAGTCTGCTTTGATTTATAAATTTTAACCAGACCATCTGCCTGTATCATATTTTCCGACATAGCTCTCCTCATTTCCGCGCTGCTTTCTGCGCATCTAAGTTTGTGGCTGCAACGCAGACGCAAACTTTTTTCCTATTCGTTTACGACCTGAATGCCATTTTCCAGTTCAATCACCATGTCGCCCGCGTCCATAAGACCGGTATCATGGGTAGTCATAATAATCGTCACATGCTCTTTTTTCGTCATTTCCTGAAAGAGCTTTGTAACCTCAGCCGCCATCGCACTGTCCAGCTCGGCGGTAGGTTCATCCGCCAAAATAATGCTCGGCCTGTGGGCAATCGCTCTGGCGATTGCCACTCTCTGCTGTTCACCACCCGACATTTCCGCAGGCATATGGTTCATTCTGTTGCCAAGACCCACCATTCTAAGGCACTCCTCCACACGCTTCTCTCTTCCTGCCTTTATGCCTGCCAGACGCATGGAAAACTCTACATTCTGAAAAGCATTCATCGTAGGAATCAGGGAAACAGCCTGAAATACAAAGCCGATTCCTGTTCTGCGCAGCTGCTCACGCTCCTTATCGGAAAGCTTTCCGATATTCTTCCCATCAATGATAACCGTTCCCGAGGTGGGCGTATCCAACGCACCTACAATATTTAACAGTGTTGTCTTTCCCGAACCGGAACGACCCTTCAAAATGGTAAGCACTCCTTTAGGTATGCTGGCATTTATATCCTTAAGCGCCTGAAAATCACCGCCGGCGGTAGGAAAGATTCTATTTACCTGATTAATTTCAATAAGATTTTTCTTTTCCATTATTCTTCACCTAATTTCAACGCCTTCGTCACATTTAATTTAAACACCAGCAGTATCAAAACTGTCAGGCAAAGCGCCATAACCGCCACTACAACTCCATACAGTCTTACCATATCCTCCGTATTGGTAATCAACTGCATGGGCAGTACCTGATTAGCCGCCGCATAAGCCGTCTGGAGCATAGGCACAAACATTTTAGAGGTAAGCGTACCGATTCCGATACCTGCAAGAATGGAAAGCACCCCTGAAAATATCTGCTCGTTAATCAGCATATGAAACAGCTCTCCCTTATGCATACCACATGCCCTGAGCACGCCAAACAGCATTTCTCTGGAGCGGATAGACATAATCCAGTAAATCAGATATCCCACGCCGCACAGTATAATCGTAACAATAAAGCCCATTGTCAGCACGCCGTTGGTTCCCTGCAGCAACGGATCCTCCACTACCTTTGTAAGCTCGCTGCCCTTGTCTACAAATTTCTTAACACGCACACCCTTATCTTCAATCCACTGATAAATACCGTCTGACGATGCACCGTCACTCAAGGTAATCCATACCTCGTAAGGGGTAACCCCCCAACCACGCTGCAGAGTGGAAATATTTGCCACTATCATTAGGTTTTCACTGGTTTCCGCCGTTCCGTCCGGCTTTAAATAAGCTGTGGAAGGCTGATATCCCGGCCAATAATCAAAGAAATCAACGATTTTTCCGGTTGCCGTATTGCCGTCCGAATCCCTATATTCAATACTGTCGCCCACCTTAAATCCATGTGTTGTCTGGAAATTGCGGGATACCAGAACACCGCCTGCCTCTATTGCCAACTCATTTAAATACTCATAGTAGGGCTTCTCAAGAAGCTTACTGTCCACATAAGTACTCTCACCAAACTCTCGTGTATGGATACCCATGAGCGTGCAGCCGGAGTAGGTCTTGTTCGCCACCTGTGCCATACTCTGGTCATCATAAATTACCTTGGTAAATCCCACCACATCCTGCAGACTTGCGTATTTGCTGTAATCCGGCTCATTATATAGCAGCTTGCCATTATCGCTGTTGGTTTCTGCAGACGAAGAACCTGGCGAACCCGAATTTTTAGCCCATACTTCTTTCACTTTAATATCTACCGGCTCCATATAATCCGCATTATCCTTGGCATTTTGCAGAATTGTACGTGCCACCGTAGCATGGAACATACCAAGGGATATGGTTAGAATCATAAACAGCATGATAAACTGCTGCTTTCTGCCGTTTTTAATATTCTCCATAAAGGACGCATAGCTTGCAGGCTTCCAAAAATGCTTACCCATGGTATACACCAGCTTGACTACAAGAGGCTGCAATCTTAAAAACAGAAGCCCCATGCCAACAATAAACAGGGAAGAACTGATATACAAGAGAGGATCCAACGCCTCCCCCTGCAGCACGCTCTGCACAAGAGAATCTCTGTTTTTTGAAAAATTGTAAAATCCGTACAATGAAACGGCAAGGCAGATAATATCCATAAACAGTTTTTCCCACCATGCTTTTTTACGCAATGCATTCTGCTGTTTCAGTTTGACAATCGTCAGCCTGCTGTGCTTCAGTGCTGGAAGCGTCATGATACCGATAGACACAGCCATAACACCAATGACATAATACCAGACATCCTTAGTAAATACCACATTCAGCTCACGGCGTATATTGAATTCAAGGAAATTCTGCGCAGAACCCAAAATCCTGCAAAATACCGTTCCCAAAGGTATTCCTGCAAGCGCCCCTACCATTGTAAGGAAAACACTCTGATAGAAGTACAGCCTGAAAATTTGTCCGCTGGAACCGCCTCTGCTCTTCATAACCGATATTTCATTGCGTTCCATATCATACATCTGTCCTGAAATCATAAACAGGAACGCGCACAATAGAATCAATACCGGCACCTGCAAAATAAAGAGAGTTGCCTCAATTCTGTCCTGTTTTTTCTCAAAGCTCTCCAATATTGTCCGATAGGACGGCTCATCCATGGTACTGCGGAAGGGGCTTTCCTCCTTTAGCCAGACCGTCTCGGAAAGCAGCTTATCTACCTGAGCCGCCTTAATGTCATCATATTCAAACAGACTGTAATATGTACAAGTCAGAGAGTACTTTCCTGCGTTTTCTCCGATGAAATTCTCCCGGAAAAGCTTCTCGCTCATGAGACACTCGCCCTCCAATTCATCGGGCTTGATCTGCCAATAAAAATCCTCTCTGTCCGCCTCTTCAAAAACACCCACGACTTTTACCTTAATCTGCTTGCCATCTTTATCCTTAAGGGCATCAAATTCCAAGACTTCACCTACCAAAAGGTTAGCGCTTACCATACCCGCCTGACTGACCACCACCTCAATACTTCCGTCCTCGGCAAGTCCGTCCTCCGAGTACATTTCTCCGTAAAGCATTTTGGCATGCTCCGGAAGCCCCGACATATATGCCAGACGGAGCGATATATCGTTTACATCCTGTCTGTTCATGGTAGAATACACCGAAACCTTGCTCAGGCTGTAATGGAAAATCGTTTCTTTTTCGTTTACCCCCAACCGGTCATAGATTCCGGCTAACAGCTCCTCCATGCGGCTAATGGTTTTGCCGCCTTTATCCTTCTTGGAAATCGTCACCAGTTTGTTTTTCGTCGGCCATATTCCGTTTTCAGCCAAATCGTTCTGAAATTCGTCCGTCAGCATTCTGTCAAAAGCCGCATTTCGATACAGCGGAAAGCTTACTACTGTAGCAATCAAAAGCATACTGCCCAACAGAAGGCACAGAACCATCCATTTTTTATGCCATAATTTTTGTAACATTACTCTAAGCATACTTCCATCCCTTCCGTAAGACCATCTACTACCCAATAAAACTCTGTATTAAATCCACCTGCAATAAAGCTTTGTGTAACAATTTTACCGTTTTCGCCCACAACACTCACATAGGTACAGCCATTGATATCCTGCACCGCCTTTTTAGGTACCACTATAACATCATTCATCTCTCTGATAGTCGCCGTAACATCAAACAGATACCAACGCCCCCAGAAGCCTCTTCCAAAAGAATTCCCATTTACCTGCGATATTTCGGAAACCTTCTCCTGAGGAATCAAAAGGCAGGCAAAATCCGAAATCAACTGGGTACTGACGCCAACCTTCGACATACTTACTACCGTTCCCTCTGTAGTACACTTCTGACTGTCGGCATTCTCATAGCTTATGTTGACCTTGTTGCCGTACTGCAGGAGCTGATTGGTATTCTCCGTAATGACATAGCACTTTTCCTCATCGGCAAGCTGTATCAATTCGCAATTCGGCGTAAGAATATCCTCCTCCTGAAGCTCCCTCAGCCAAATAGCAATGCCGCTTCTGTCCGCCCGGATTTGAGTAGTGGCATAATCCGCCTTTTGCTTGGCTATCGTCTCTTCTAATTCCATTATTTGTTCCTGCATATATTCAATGCTCGTTTTATTTGCCTCGGCATCAAGCTTCTGCAAATCACTGATTCGCTCTAAAAGACGGGTGCGTCTGGTCTCATTGCGGCTTAGCGCCACATCATCCCCTTTTACCCTCACCGTTGCAATCACATCTCCCTTTTCAACATGCTGATAGGGCTGAATATCGGAGCTTACAAAATAAACCGTTCCGTTTTCTATCGGATTCCGCACATAGCTGCTGGACGGATATTGCAGCCAGCCTCTTCCTTCAAAACTGTTGTTAAAGCTGCCCCTTGTTACTTTAGCAGTACTGCTGCCCGTCTTCCCCGTACTCTCCACAATCACCTTGTCACCCTGACTGACGCCCGAAAGTATCTCCGTGTAAGCGCCGTCGCTCATACCCGTTTTCACCGGGGTATAAACGTTCGAACCGTCCTTTACCACATAGACATAGCTGCCTGTGTCATCCCTGTTGATTGCGCTCTTAGGTACGGAAAGCGCATTCTCTCTTGCGTCCGCAACCACCGCTATCACAGCAAAGTCTCCCATATTCACTTCCGTCGGGTTCAGTATGGTAAAGGTAGAATATACTGTCTCTCCCTGAGCGGTAAGACGCACATATTCATCTGTTTCCATGGAATGATGTTCTACTTCATATCGCTTGCCGTCAATCAAGGCATAGATATCCACTGCCTTCTTAATCGTTGCCTCATTTATATAATCACACTTCAAAAGCTTCTGGCTCATATCTCCCACAGCTACAACCGGAACATCTTTTTCTATATATAAGCTTCCATAGTCAAAATCCTGCAAAGCCACTACCGTTCCATCCATCTCGGAAGTGATGGAAGCATCTTTTTTCTGCTTTTTTAAGTCTTCCAGCAGCTTCAGGTTATGTGCATGGTCAAGTTCATACAGCTGCGTCCTCTGGGTAAGCTCAAGCTCTGTGGTATCAATGCTGTGCTTTAAGATTCGGTAAGGACCGATATATTTATTGTACTCTGTCTCCCACTTTTCATATTCGGGATTCTTCATCTGACCGCTTGTTTCATTGCCGCTCACGGTATACTCCTCAGGACGGATATCCTCGTAAGCATCCACACAGTATTTTAAAGTATCCAGACGTTTCTTCGGTTCCACTAAGCTCTCAGCAACGCTCGTTTTATACTCCTCAAACGTCTCTTCCATATTTTTAATCTGCTTTTCCATATCCTCAATTTGTTTATCAATAGCTTCAGGATCGGAATGAATTAAAACAGAATCCTTGGAAACTTCTTCCCCCGGATATGCTCCGTAATCATAAAACGTCATACCGTCCTCGGAAGAATATTCCTCAATATACGGAACCACCGTTGCCGAATATACCTTAGCATCATATAGATTCCTGTATTCCGCCTCCTCATAACTTGCCGCCACATTGACCGGCTCTAACAATTCAATATTTTCTCCTGCACTCTGCACTGCCTTTCCCTTACCGCAGCCGGCAAGGAACAATATAAGGCTTATATTTAACAGCAGGCTTATAATCCTCTTCCTTTTCATCGCAATATGACCTTCTCTCCTTCCAGAAGCCCTGAAGTAACTTCTATGTTATTATCACCTTCAAGCCCCGTCTCAATCCATTTTACCTCACGCATACCGTTCTCTCCTACAACATACACATATTTTTTATCATCGGCAATATGTACGGCGGAGATAGGAAGAGAAAGCACCTGACTTTTCTGCTCCAGTATCATCTTTATTGTTCCCGATGTTCCCGGATCAATTGTACCGTTGGTACTGCTCTCTGTTATGGTGAAAAGCAAATTTTCTCCCCATTTATCCATTTCATAGGGTACCAGCTTATAAGAACCGGTGCCGTTTCCATAACTGATGGACATGTCAACCTCCTGCCCCTCTGTAAAAAAAGCCGCGTATTTAGGGTCTTCCACCACAAAAATACACTGGGTATTATCCATCACCGTCATAATAACCTCGTCTTTTTTGGAGGTAGAACCCTCAAGCCCATCCTTAAGCTCCATCACGGTTCCCGCCATGTCGGCATAAACCCTGCCCTGTCTTGCTTCTGCGGTAAGCTGTGCAAGCTGCTTCTCATCCAATGTAATATCGTCCTGATAGTCCTCCTTAGTATAGCGATAATTTCTCTGCAAGTCCTCTATGCCCTTTACCAAAGCCTCATGCTCCTGATCGCTTTGACCGGACTGATATATATAGTCAAGCCATCTTCTGGAAATTTCAAAATTTTCATTTTCCTCTGCATGTTGTAAAAGAAGCTTATTGCGGGCTATCTGGTATTCTAACTGCTCCTGCTCGGATTCTCTGCTTCCGCTGGAAAGCTCGGCAAGAATCTGCCCCTTCTTAACGGTATCCCCCTCCTTCACATATACCTTTGATATCATCCTGCCGCTCAGTTCAAAGCTTACCTGCTGCCCGTTAAGCTGGGTATATACACACTTTACCCCCTCGCTTTTTATGACATCGTCGATTGCCGCAACCACCAGCTTGTATTCCTTAGAAACAGTCTCCTGTTCTACGATTACAATATTGTCGTTGTCTGCCTTCTCCGCAGAACAGCCCGAAAAAAATGACATAACAAACAATTGCGCTGCCATTAATCTCATTAATTTATTTATTTTTTTTCTGTTTACATACATAGTAACTCCTCCTAATTGTTATCATTGTACAATTACTTTTTATTTTTAGCTCCCTACATTATGCTCTTTTTTCTGCAATTTTTGCTCTATTGCATAAAATGTGTATTTTTTTACCCTTTTCCAATAGAAAAAAGGCTCCTCGTTGGTGCAAAATGAATATATATTCACGTCGCTCTACAGAGAAGACTTTTTTAATTGTTATTGTATATTTGACATTGCTGTCACTTTAATGTCCGGTTATTTTAAAACAGGCTGACGTTAACCTCATCATCTTACAGCATGCTTATTCTGATACATCTCTTCCTCCGCCCTTTTAATAACATCCTCCAAGGTCTCCCTGCCCCTTCTGAACGCCCCGCCAACCGCAAGCCTGCATATGAAATCTTGGGTGGTATCCGACAAAATGTTGTTCTCGTCATTCCTTAGTCTCTCTACTAACAATTCAACGCTTTCCTTTGAGGAATTTCTCAAAAAAACAACAAATTCATCGCCGCCCACCCTGCAACATTCAAACCCCGGCTCCTCATAACGATGAATCAGGCTGGCAGCATGTAAAATAACCAAATCCCCCTCGTCATGCCCGAAGGTGTCATTCATTTTTTTCAAATTGTCAATATCCAAGTATACAATTCCAAGCTGCTCTTCCTCTTGCAGCTGTATCATAAGCTCGTTGTAATATCGCTTATTATACAGCTGCGTCATGCTGTCATGATTGCTGTTCCATGTGGCGTTGAGCAGCCTTGCCGAATACACAAGAATATCATTCTCCATCTTTTTTAAAGATTCACAAAGACGCTCCAGCTCATCTCCCGTTTGAATATGTATCTGCTGTAGCGGAGAAGTCACTCCGCCCTTTTCCAGATTTTCCGCATAGCTTCCGGCTGCCACTGTCATTGCATTAATGGGATTCATAATACTCTTATCCATAAAAAGAATTAATATCGCTCCGGCAAAAACGGTAATTGCCGTAATAATCAGCATTAAGTACAGCAAATAAGCTCTCTGCTCCGCTTCCACAGTGTCCGTTGCAATTCCTGCCACCACATACGCAACCGGAATGTTATAAGAAGACTTAACGGGAATATAAATATCCGTATGCTTCCCATAAACCAAGGAAATACCTGCGGAGTAGTTGACCAATGAATCCTTGACCGCTTCCTGTTGGGAATCATACTGACGGGAATCTCCCAAAAAAGCTCCGTTCCCCGTCAAATCCGTATCAAATATGTAATAGCAGCTGTCCTCTTGAAAACTCATAACACTTAGCTTCACAATATTATTATTAGTGTTACGGTAGTCAATCAACTTATTCCATACTACATAATAATCCGAATCCCTCCTGCGGGTATTCAAATAATCCTCAACCCTGTCTCCATCAATGACCAGACAGCAGGTATTGATGACCGTCTCCGCCAGCTGCGTGGTATAATCTCTATTTATGGATACATATTTGTGATAATTAAATGCAACACACNNNAAATCAATNNGCAGGCANATGAGNAAAACTGNCACTATGACTNTATGTTTAAGTGGTCTTTTCATTTTCACTGTGTCTTNCTTTTGCATNTNTATCTCCAACTCTTATCAATAANCTNTTNCGNNAATATGTTCAANGGCGTTTTTAAAATCANAAACTTTCTCTTCNATNTAAAAACGTTTAACTTCAACAGGCTTACCCTGCTCCAAATCCACAATGATTTTCTCAACCCCTTCCGCCAAAAGCGGATTACATTCAACGGAAACATGAAGCTCCCCGTCAATCATTTTCTCAAATGCCTCTCCCAACGCATCAAAGGAAATCGTAATAATATCCCCCTCCGGTCCATAAGAAATGCCCTTACGGTCCATAGCCTTCATAGCTCCAAACATCATGTTATCGTTTTCGGAAATAATTACATCAATTTGAGAAGAATCCATTTCTTCCAGCAGCTGCTCCATCACACTCTGCCCTTCTCCCTGTGTAAAATTAGCGCACTCGCTTGCCACAATATTCCAGTTGTCATGGGAAGCAAGCATTTCCATAATCCCTTCCGTCCTGCCGATTGCCGCCGTAGCGCCTAATGTTCCCTCTAACAGCACTATATTGATATCCTCATTAAGGCGGTTTTCTTCTTCCAGATAATTCTCAAGCCACTCAATTGCCTTTTTGCCCTCCTCATAAAAATCAGAGCCAATCCATGCAATATACTCACTGTCATCCACGGCAATCTGCCTGTCTGCCACGATAACCGGAACCCCTGCCTGCTTCGCCTCCTGTATTACATCCTCCCAGCCTGTCTCGACAATGGGCTGGAGAATAATGTAATCCACCCTCTGCCAAACCAAATCATGCATTGCCTGAATCTGCCTTTCAGGGCTTGAATTGCCATCAATATAAATCAGCTTATAGCCCCTCTCCTCCACAAAGTTATCCAGATAATCATTGGTATTGGCATCTCTCCAGTCCGATTCTTTTCCCGTCTGTATCAAACCAATTCGCAGCAAATCCCCTTCCTTCTGCGGTGCCTCTCCGCGTACAATTTCTATGTATTCCTCGCCCGCACTTGCAGCACAGCCAAAAAGTCCGATGCTCAAAAGCATCAGACCAATAGCGGCTAATATACTTTTTCTCATGTGACTTATCTTNATCCTCCGTGNTACAGNANCTAACATNAAATNNNCCNAAGGCTTNATACTCCGCCCATATTATTATATAAAATATCATTTACAGCTATTTAATTATTATTTTGCAGTATTCTCTTTACATTGTCAATGAAAAATTGCTGTATCGTGCTTAAAATTCAAACATTTCCTTCCGGCTGTACCGACGGAGAAATATAACATATAACAATAACGCATTGATTTTTTTGTAAAATAAGGAACAATCTATGATAAAAATATAAGAATATCAGAATTGTTTCCTAATTCTTCGGCTCCTGAATACAAAAATATTGAGTTAAGAAATTAGAGATTTACAGAATAACATTTAACATAAGGGAACTTCCTGAAGAAATTCCCTTATGTTATGTAAAATCGAATTGGTCTATCTTTAATAGCTGCACAGTGCTGACACGTTCATTTTCAATCTGCTTTTTTGCCAAATCAGAGGCCGATTTCCAAAACAGCGGCATATTCCGTGGGCAGCTTTTTAGGCAAATCCACTACCAGCGCGCCCGGATGCTGGTGATAGCCGACGGCTCCATAGCCCAGCAGTCTGACCGAGCTCACATGCTCCTCATCTTTAAGGCTGGTGATTACCGTACTCTTACGTCCTTGTGATTTCATCACATATGCATACAGCTTCCCGTCCTTTTGCACAAAACGGAAATCATCGTCATCCCATTCAACCTGCTCTTCCCTAAAACCGTCGATAATCACGGAGGCATGACCTTCTCCCGCAGTTCTCCAGGGTCTTGTACCATACACGGCTTCCCCGTTTATTGCAAACCATTTCGCAAGCTCTTCAAGTATCCATTCTGCTTCATCGTCTATGGTTCCGTCAGGACGCTGCAAAATATTGAGAAGAAAGGTTCCGTTCTTGCTGATGGTATCCACCAGAATGTCCAGTATATGACGGGGCGTTTTATACTTTGCCTTTCTGTCATAGAACCAGCCGCCGATACAGGTTTCGGACATCCACGGCTCAGGCGAAATATCGTGAAGCTGGCTTCTCTCTATATCAAGCGCCCCCACCTTGTATATATTTTCCGAACGGTTTTTCTGGGTATAGACAGCCCTGTTTTTACCGTGTATTTTTTCTGAGGTATTATACAGGTGCGCAACAGCCTCCAGCCCATACCGATACGCCCCATCGTCGGCTTTATCGCTCTCGCTAAAGGGCAGGGAGCTGTCCGAATAAAGCAAATCAGGATGGTAATTGTCTATAATTTCCTTCATTACCTTAAGCCAGTATTCCCTGAAATCCTCATTTTCTGTAAGCCATACCCACTTGTNAGGCTCACNGGGCTTTNCAACATGCTCATAATTATCATGGTAAAAATCCCTGTATGCCGGGTCGTTGCCGTCATAAGGAACACCCGCATANGGACCGTATGTATCCGNTNCCTTGTTNNAACGCCACCATGCAAAGGAGGCGCCTAAATGCTCCGTCATGCCAAAGGGCATGTTCCATTTCTCGCTTGCCGCTTTCCACAATGCACAGATATCCTTTTCCGGCCCCATATCCACGGAATTAAATTTGTTATATTGCGACTTAAAATTAAAGAAATGGTCATGATGGGAAGCCTGTGCCACAAAAAATCTGGCGCCGGCTCTATGGTACTTCTCCATCAGGGCATCCGGGTCAAAATTCTCCGCCTTCCACAATGCGCAGATATCCTTGAAGCCAAATTTTGACGGATGACCGTAGGTTCTTAAATGATACTCATACTGGTCAGTTCCCTGAATATACATATTCCTTGCGTACCAGTCTCCGCACATGGGAACGGACTGGGGACCCCAATGGCTCCAGATTCCGAATTTTACGTCTCTGAACCAATCAGGACACTGAAATTTTGTTAATGACTCAAATGATGCTTCGTACATGATATCCTCATTTCTGCGCCGCTTTCGCACATACGCAACTTTTACTTGATTTCTTTCCGGAAATTATCTATGATTTCAGTATAAAAAGGATTATCGGTACAGTCCATGCATTTTTGCATCAATAATATGGAGATTTCAACATGAATTTTGAGCAGCACAGAGAAATTATCGCAAATATAAATCATTGGAATATGGAGATTGATGATAGCGGATATGTGTATTTAGATCATGACAGTTGGCGCAACAATGATGTCTGCTCTCCTTATTCACGCCTATACCTTGTCTCAGGCGGCGAGGGGCAGCTGGATGTTGATGATGAACAGATTATGCTTCGACCGGGATTTGCCTACTTTATACCTGCAGGACTTACTTTTGACTATGGCTGTGCCAATTATTTGGAAAAATTGTATTTTCACCTGCGGCTTGTACGACCCGACGGTTATGACCTCGCCCATGGTCTGCCCTTTGTCGCCCAATGTCCGCTGGATAATAATCTTATAGCAAATATGCTGGTTCATTACTGCGGAAACTGCTGGGAGGACGCATTACTGTTAGAGCAGGAAATCCGCACCCTGACTTTTCGCCTTCTTGAACAATATGATGTGATGCAAAAGTCATTAATTACCTATTCCCCAATGATTAAAGAAACCATGCAATACATCCATGCGCATCTATCTGCGAGGCTTACTGCCAAACAGGTAGCAGCTGCCCTGTTTATCTCTGACATCACACTGTCACGGCGCTTTCATCAGGAAACCGGTAAAACTATTCATCAGTATCTGGAGGACATGGTTTTTCAGGCGGCTTGCAAACGTCTTGCCGTCAGCGACCAGCCCCTTGGTGAAATCAGTGACGAATTAGGCTTTTGCGACCCCTTCTACTTCTCCCGCCGCTTCCGGCAGCGATACGGAGAACCCCCCAGTCAGTATCGCAGGCGGCTTAAACTGTGAAGAGCAATATCATACTCCTCCCATTTAAAAACCAGCGGTCCCCAGCTCCTTAGCGGCAGCGATACGGTAATCATCCATTAGTCTGACACAGCCTTCCACATCCACATTTCCTTTAATCATTTCCGTGATAGCGTAACCAACGTCATTCGCACTGTAACCGATTATCTTTGGCTCCGCGGTAGAAACCCGCTGGCTGGCATTGATGGAAGCCATGGCATCCGTAACCATATCGGATTGAATGTTGGTAGTCTGACCCTTGAAGCAGCTGACTGTGGAAATACCGTCAAATGCAACATTATAGTTCTCGGCAGTAGCGCAGAAAGACAAAAACTCCAATGCCGTCTCAAGCCGCTCACTGTTTTTATTGACCATCATCATATTCAGGTTGCCGCCTTCATAAGTGCCTTTGTCTTCCGTGTTCATGAAGACAGGCATCAGGGCAAAATCCTCATAGGTGTATTTATTACCGTTCTCAAAATCAGTATAGAACCATGTGTCCCATATAAAAACCATAACAGTCTCACCGGAACCCATAGTAGAACTGATATCAGACCAGCTCTTATTCAGATAAGACGAACCGAACCAACCCTTGTCAGCCGCATCAGCGAACCATTGCACCATATCAATCACTTCGGGGATATCAGCATAAGTAATTTCGTTATTGTTCAGCTGCTCAAGCAAAGCCGGGTCATCGGCAAAAATGGGATCCAACCCAAACTGGAACATCCAGTTGCAGCCATCAGCAGCCCAACAGAGCGGTGTGTAGCCAATGTCGGTAAGCGCCTGACACAAAACATCAAACTCAGCCTGTGTACTTGCCAACTTTAAACCCAGCCCGTCTAACAGGGTCTTATTGTAATAACAGCCGGAAACAGAGCTTTCCCAGAAGGGCAGCCCCAAAATGTTTCCGTTACTGTCCTCACAATAAGCCTTGGAATTTTCTGTCAAATCCTCAATCCAGCTCTCGTCATTCAGATAGTAAAAATTATCGGAAACATCAAGGGTATTCAAAGCGGAGTTATTAAAGTGCATGAGCAAATCAGGAACATCGCCGTCTGCAATTAAGATTTTACAGATGTTATCATAAACAACTTTCACCAAATGCTCAAAGCATAAGGAATCCACCTCCCACATTAAGCTTTCACAAAACGACAAAGAAATGGATTCCCTATGCTTACCTTTACTTACTGCTTCACCTTTAAACACCGTATCGCATTTAACACCGCAATCACCATAACCCCCACGTCCGCGAAAATTGCCATCCACATATTGGCAATGCCCACAGCTCCCAGTATCAGGCAGATTCCCTTTACCGCAAGGGCAAACACAATATTTTCATAGACAATACGGATACACTTTCGGGCAATTCTCATGGCAAGGGCTATCTTCTCCGGATTATCGTCCATAAGCACAATATCCGCCGCCTCGATAGCAGCGTCCGAGCCTAAAGCTCCCATTGCAATACCGATATCTGCTCTGGAGAGCACCGGCGCATCGTTGATACCGTCGCCCACAAACGCCAGCTTCTCCTTGGCGCCTTTTTCCTGTAAAAGCTTCTCCACCTGCTCCACCTTGTCACCGGGAAGAAGCTCGCTCTTCACCCAATCAACACCCAGCTGCGCCGCCACATGCTCCGCCACCGCACTGCTGTCACCGGTAAGCATAACCGTCTTCTTTACTCCCGATGCCTTAAGTGCCGCAAGCGCTTCCTTGGAATGCTCCTTTATCACATCTGCAATCAAAATATAACCTGCATATCTTCCGTCAACCGCCACATGCACTACAGTACCGATTCCTGTGTCCTTTACATACGCAAGCCCCAAGGTATCCATTAGCTTGGCATTTCCTGCCGCCACCTGCTGCCCGTCCACCTTTGCCGTCACACCGTGCCCGCTGATTTCCTCCACATCGGTCACTCTGCCATTGTCAATACTGTGGCCGTAAGCTTCCCGCAGACTCTTGCTAATGGGATGACCCGAGTAGCTTTCCGCATAGGCGGCATATTCCAGCAGCTTCCGGCAGGCGGCATCGTTCAGCTTACCTTCTTCCGCCCGATTCTCGCCGGCAGCCGTCACTTTTTCCTGAAATCCCTCTGCGGGGTAAATCCCGGTCACTTCAAAAACGCCCTTTGTCAGCGTACCTGTTTTATCGAATACCACATATTTCGTCTGCGCCATCGCCTCAAGATAATTAGAACCCTTCACCAGAATACCGCAGGCGGAAGCGCCGCCGATACCGCCGAAAAAGCTTAAGGGAATGGAAATCACCAGCGCGCAGGGACAGCTGATTACCAAAAACGTCAGCGCCCTGATAACCCACGTGCTCCATGCCGCCGAATTTCCCATAAGCATATTAAACAGCGGGGGTAAAACGGCAAGCGCCAAGGCACTGTAGCAGACTGCCGGCGTGTAATATCTGGCAAATTTGGTGATAAAATTCTCCGAGCGTGATTTCTTCATGCTGGAATTCTCCACCAGATCCAAAATCTTCGACACGGTGGATTCGCCGAACTCCTTGGTAGTACGAATTTTCAAAAGCCCTGAAATATTCACACAGCCACTGATAATATCGTTTCCTATGCTCACCTCTCTGGGAACGCTCTCCCCTGTAAGGGCACTGGTATTCAAGGTGGAGTTTCCTTCCACCACCACGCCGTCAAGAGGAACCTTCTCACCGGGGCGCACTACAATAACAGTACCGATTTCCACGTCGTCAGGATCCACCTGCTCTAAATTGCCCTCCCCGTCCTCCACATTGGCATAATCCGGACGGATATCCATAAGTGCCGTTATATTGCGGCGGCTCTTACCCACCGCAACCGCCTGAAACAGCTCTCCAATCTGATAAAACAGCATAACGGCAGTACCCTCGGAGTACTCGCCCAAGATAGTGGCGCCCACCGTCGCCACCGCCATCAAAAAGTTCTCGTCAAAAACCTCTCCGTGCAGAATGCCTAAGACAGCCTTCCGCAAAATATCATAGCCAATCACCAGATAAGGTATCAGATATAACGCCATCCGCAGATACCCTCTGACAGGCACAAAATGTAAAATCACCAGCAGCAAGCCTGCTATGATGATACGATAAAAAACTTTTTTCTGCTTCTTTGTCATAACTTATTTCCTTTCCCACGGCTTCATATAATACAGCTTTATTATAGTAAGGGAAAATCCCACAGACCACTCCTACAGGAAGATTTCACAATCATCCTCAACCTTTTTACAAGCCTTGGCTACCTGCTCCATTACCGCCCTTTCATCGGTTCCCTCCGCAAATTCAACCTTCATCTTCTGAGTCATAAAGCTTACGGCTGCGTCTGTAACGCCCTCCACCTTCTTTGCCGCATCCTCCATCTTCAATGCACATGCTGCACAATCCACTTCGATTTTGTAGGTTTTTTTCATGATTCTATCCTCCATTTTTAATATTATGAAACATTTTCTCCTCGTTCAAACATATGAACCATTGTTCATATGTTTATATTACCATATACGCTCCGTTTGTCAAGTCTTTTGCAAAAGAAATTATAATCCTTTTTTACTAATTGATGTCAAATAGAAATGGAAGTATTCAAGGGCTTATGATAAAATATAATTTACCGGAATACGATACAAAAATTTAGATGGATAGCGACATGGCTGTCAGGTACATCAACCATAAATATATTATGGTTAAGAGGAGGTATATAATGGCTACTTGGGTTACACATTGGATGCGCGGAAGCAGAAAAGCAGCGGCTTATTGTGACCCGTTCTGTGAAGAATACATACTAAACAGAAAAAATAAAATTCAATCCGAGGAACAATACTCGTTTTTGCTGGGATATTATGCCCATCTTATTACCGATGCGGCATTTCAAGGAATGATTCGTGACGAAAAAAGAGTCAGAGACGCATGGATGTATTGTAAGAAAAATCGGTGTCATGGGATATATANCNGAAATAGACGAAAGCANTNNCCATCCTATCTCAATTTNAAGAGAAGNATATAATGNNTTCGTGAACAATACAGCCTCACTTGTGATTANTAAANTCAGAGAAATGAATCTGGTTGGATAAACACGGATGTAGCTCGCATGAAGCCCCGGATGAAATCACCCGGGGCTTCATGCCGCCAATTTTAATTTATGCCTGCATCTTTATTGAACCGTCACTTCCACGCTCACCGTCTTTAATGCCTCCGGCAAATCGCAGTCAGGCGACATACCGAGGACAGGGAAATCATCCTTATTCAAGTGGACTCTATGGATTGCCGTGCACCGGTGATTTGCCTCACCCGGTCTCTCCGCATGATAGGCAATCATGATGTTCCCGTCCTCATCCCTGTAAAAGGAATTATGACCCGTTCCCATTCTGTCCTCAAAGCAATAGGAGGACAGTACCGGAGCGCAGGATTTTCTCCATTTTGAAGTGTCCAACAGATTTTCCCCTGCATCTGTCATCAAATAACCCACCACATAGGAATAATCTCCCGCGGAGCCTCCTGAAAACGCAATATATACCTTATCTCCCAATATCAAAGGATAAGGTCCTTCATTGTTGATGGTTCCGCTCTGATTCTCCCAGCCATATAAGGGTCTTGACAAAAGCACCGGCTCACTCGCAAGCTTCCACGGCTCATTCTCGTCAATGGAAGCAATATACAGCATAGAGCCTGAATCCAACGGAGTGCCTATTCCGTAACGTGCGGACCACACATAATAGTCCTTTTCCCTTACTCTTAAATGGGTCATATCCAATGTAATGCCTTGCTCCTCCAGATACCTGCCGTCCTGACGCCGCACCCGCACCGGAGATTCCCAATCCGACGGATTCATAATATCGCCCGCTTCTTTGAGCTTCATAATATGACACTGGGGTGCCCATTCCTTTCCGCCTACCGCAAAAAGAATATACAGCTGACCCCCGATTTCATGAAATTCCGGCGCCCAGAAGGTCTGAATCAGATTCCTCTCNTCGTCATAGTCCANTATGCATTTTATCTCTATATCCGGCGCAAAAAGCCCTTCCACCGTGTCCGCNTTNCTCACAAACAAGCCCACCGCATTTGTGTTATCATTAGTTGAGATAAAATACCATGAACCCTTCCACGGCAAAACCACCGGGTCGGCAAACCCTTCCGCAAGGGGGAAGGGATATGCGTGCCTGNNGATTTCGCCGCTTACCTTATATCTGTTTTCACCCAGTTTCTCGGCTTCATCTATCTNCCATTTTACCTTTTTTTCATGAGTCGAACCGTCAGAGTATTGTATTACCGCTTTGAGGCTGCTTACCTCTTCAAGGGAAGTCACCGTTACCTCCTCCGGACACAGTGCCTTAACGCCCCTAAGAGGCATCCAAGCGTCACATATACTTTGCAAAAGCCCTGCATCTATGGCAAGTACATTATCTGCTTTCTCCAAATACTCTGCGTATTCCTCTCTTGCCACTAAGCCTTTTTTCTCAAAGCTGATAAAATCCTCCGTTGTCCAGAGCAGAACCTTATCCGGAAAAAGAAGCGTTCCTTGCGAATCCACATAATCCGCAAAAATGACATATCTGTCACCTATCATTGCAGCAACGGGATTCAAAGCTCCCCGTTCCAAAAGAGTATTGTCTTCACTGATTTCCGCCTTGGGAAACAGCAGCCCGTAANTTCTNTTTAACGCCTCATATNCCCCACCGTCCGCACNCACGGCAATGTNCACGCNTTGCGCCAACGCGCTGGGATAATGTACGCCTTCNATTTTCCTCGNATACAGCTTGATATAAGCCTTCTTTTCCGGCATTTGTGCTTCCTTCATGNCTATCCTCCAAAATCNTTCTCTTTTTAGCTTCCCGTCAAACCANAANCAGTCTCCCNTTCCCTTTCAATCCGCAGCCAAAGCTGCGGCGGCGCAACTCTCTTTACTCTCTTCCCGCAAGCAGTATTACCNCCCCGTCATACGCCTGTACGGAGGAAACCAAAAGCCTGCCCTCACGCACCTCTGCGGCAATCCCTNTNCTGTGAAGCTCTCCCGAAATGCTCCATGCTTCTCCTGCATCCGGCAGCTCTACCTCAATGATGTCCGGGCAGTCNTCAAAGGAATGTACCACTACNAGCATCNGAGCTGTCTCACAGCTCTTGCGGCACACTGCCTGCCAGCCTTTCAGGTAATTATAGCTGTTTACATGAGGACCCTGTCTGAAAGAGCGTNCGNTTTNGATAACAGGAGCGCATCGCTTATAAAATTGTATGCTCTCCTCCACTATCCTCCACTGCCACTCCTCCAAGTCATACACATCCCCCGAAAGACACATACGACCTAAAAAGGTATTGCTCAGGGAATAATACATTCTCTGCTCGCTGTCTTTCTGCCGCAATACTGCCCAAATCTGGCTCTGCGCCGGCAGGATTGCTCTTGTGACATTCGCCGCAATCACAGGTATCGCATTGCATTCATGGGCATCGGAGAAGGAAGCCATACTGGCAAGCGCCTGCATGGAAGGTTCAATGCGGTGTCCGCCCGAGGAGCAATTCTCAATNACCAAATCCGGTATCTCCTGCCGCAGCTNCCTGAAAAANNCTTGACTCGCCGCCATGTTCTGTCTGAGACCCTCGCCTAGGGATTCCGCACCGTCACAGCCGATTCCGATGTTGTCATTATAATNCACCTTCAGATAGCCGAAGCCACATTTTGCAAGGTTATCAATCACCCTTTCCCGAAGATATTCCTGTACCTCGGGCTTGCGCATATCCAGATAACGCCTTTGCCCCGTCTGCAGAGGGTATCCGTCACGGTGCAGCAAGTATTCCGTCTTTTTAAAAATGTCGGCGGCTCCTCCCGCCACCTCCATCTCATACCAAATCCCCGGAATCATCCCCGCCTCCTTCACGGCGGAGGCAATGTATTCAAGTCCTCTGGGAAACTTGTCCTTATTGGTAACCCAGTCTCCGATTTCGGACCAATCATTTCCGTTCTTGATATGCCAGCCGGCATCGATAACGCAGTAGGTGATTCCCTTTCCCTTTAGGATATCGATGATTTTCAGCATATTTTCCTCGGTGGGATTCCCCCATGTGGTACAGTACTCGTTAAATATTATGGGAAGAGTCCTTTCAACCTCAGGCGCCGTCTCCAGATTAGCCGTCTGGGCGGATGTCAATCGATAGCCGATACCGTCCACGTCCTCTCTTGCCACGGTTATGACAGCTTTAGGTGTCTCGAACAGCTCATCCTTTTTCAAATATTTCATCCAATGACCGAATTCCCTGTCGGCAAGGCCGCCTGACAGCGCTATCCTGTCATCCTTGTTATATACCTCCATCTGCCATGATGCCGGATGGCACAGCTGTATTCCTATGCTATAGCCGTATTTAGTATCCTCGGCTATCATCCACGGGAAATACCGGCGCACAGGCATGGATCCCACCTGCCCGAAACGCACACTGTTGGCGCCAATCCTAAGCCATGCAGGCTCAAGCTGTAGATCCAAAAAAGGCGTGCTTTGAAGCTTACCCTCCATGCTCCACTTGCTCTGCATACGGTGAAGCACAAAATCCTCCATTCTCAGCTCAGGGCTTAATCCGGAAAAGGCACAAAGATTGTAGGAGGAAATCATTTCCACCCCTACCTCTTCCTCCCTGTGGGAAATCACCTGCGTATACTGGTTCATAAAAAGGCTTCCCTGTACATACTCCAGAATATGTGAAACCTCCACCCCATCCTTTTCCAGTATGGTTGTTACCCTCAAAACATCCCCCTGCTCTTCCTTCTGTTCCCGGAACAAAAGCCCTGTCGCCGTGGCGCTGTTTTTCATGGAATGCCCCTGGGAGAAGCCGTCCGGGTAGGCATCTCCCAAGAGCTTTATCTGGACAACAGGCTCAATATTCCACCAGCCTTCCAAAGTCAGCTTATCCTTAAACTCCCACGGCAGCAGGGTAAGCCCGCAGGTCTTAGTATCCGTATCCAGCAGATAGATGGCGCACATATCGCCCAGCCGGAAACTGCTGTATATTTTCTTCATAATTACCCCTACCTTTCCGTCAAATCTCTCCCCATAACATATGAGTCACCATTACTGTTTGACCTTCCTGCTCATGCTTAGTCAGCAAACTAAGCTTTGGCAAGGTAACTGTTCCGTCAGTGCTTAGCGTTTCTCCAAACACAAACGTGTCTGAATAGGAATTGTTACTATTATCTAACTTATCTCAACGTAAACGACTTAAGCTGCGCATTGCCCTCTCCCATGTAGGTCAGGTAAATTGCCTGTATGCCGTCCGGTATATTTATAGGCGCCGTATATTCCTCCCACACATTTGCATAGTTCACCTTAAGTCTTGCCAGCACCTCGCCGTTCCAAGAGGTTCTCACCTCAAACACACCACCGGCATAGCCTCTCACCTTGATGCCGATTTCTTTTACACCGCGGCAGTCAAAATATTTAAAACCTGCGGTAGCGGAATTTTGGATATTTGCAATATATCCCGGCTCCTCGTCTCCGTCTCTGCCGTCCTGCATGATTTTCGGGAAACGGTTATCTCCCACATACATGGAAGGAATATCCCTGAACAGGTTACATGCAATGTAAGCCGGATACTCACCCTTGCCCTCCAGAGGTCCTCCGTTCAAGCCGCAGGAGGTTATCTCCACCTGAGGAATGCTTCCGTCCGGCATAATCGTCAGCTTTTCGGCACAGCCCTGTCTGCTGTACCATGTACCGTTGGTATGACGATGATAGAAAATATACCAGTCGCCCTTTATTTCCACGATACTTCCGTGATTGTTTGCGCCGTATGCCATAGGCTGCCCGGCAGGCTTATAGCTGTCAATATGTAAATCGCAGTTGCTGACAATAACCCCTCCGTATACAAAGCCCGAGGTAGGCTTTTTGCTGGTTGCATAGCAAAGCTCATGCATAACCGCGGAGGAATAAACAAAATAATAGGTGTCTCCCATTTTACGGATGGAGGGTGCCTCAAAGAATTCATGACCCTCAAAGCCCGTTCCGATGCCATACTCACAGCCGGGCGCCACAAATACAGGTTCCTCCACAATGGTAAGCATATCAGAAGCAAGAACCGTTGCCATTGAACCATGGCGGGATTTGTCGCCCCTTCCGCAAAAGCCTGTATACAGATAGGTTATGTCTCCTTCTGTCAGCACGCCCGGGTCAAACTGAGGCTCGTCGCCCTGCTTTTCACCCAGACGGGTTCCGTCCTTATAATGTACATAACCGTAAAATTCATACTTTCCAGCAGGAGTGTCACACACGGCAACAGACACCACGGAAACATGGTCCAGCACATAGTACAGATAATACCTGCCGTCAGGTCCTACCGTTACATCCGGCGCATACAGGCACATTTTGCCGTCCTTATTCAAGGGGTCTTCATTTCTGGGATAAATCACGCCCTCATAACGCCAATCCGCAAGATTGTCCACCGGCGCCGACCAGCACACATAATCACCCATGCAGAACACATAGCCGTTATAAAAGTCATGGGAACCGTAAATGTAAACTCTGTCTCCAAATACATAAGGTTCTCCGTCGGGAATATACTCCCATGAAGGTAAATAGGGGTTAAATGCTTGTTTTTTCATAAATTTCTTTTTCCTCCTTAACTGTTCCGTCCTTTTGAATCAAATATGCAAGTATTATTCTTTTTTTATGCTTATCCGGATTCTCCATATAAAGCTTCTTTCGCTGTTCTTCCCAAGAAAAAGCAGTCCTCCGGTATTCGCCCTTCTCGTACCCATAGCCGTCTCCTTCATCCTCGTATAGCATGAATTCCCCGTCTCTTCCGGTATACACATCCAGCATCAACATTTCCGTCATTTCTGCGGTGGACTGTACCGGAACCGTCCGTGGAATCACACTTCCTTCTCTGACAAAGATGGGAATCCTCTCCAAAGGCGCCTCCGCCTCAATCCATTGCCCTCCCTCATAATAGACATGGCTCCAGTAATTATACCAGCCCGTACCCTCCGGCAGATACACCGTCCTATAGCATGGTACATTCTTCAGTTCTGTAGAATTTTTATCATAATACATAGGATTTGTGACAGGGCACACCATAAGCTCCTCTCCAAACAAATACTGGTCGCTTATCTGTTTCGCCACCGAATCCTGTGGAAAAACAAAAGCAAGAAGCTTTATCATGGAGGCGTCCTCCAGCCACACACGTCCTGCAAGGGAATAGATATAAGGCATCAGCTCATAGCGCAGACGGTTTGCCTGTATAAGCGCTTCATAAAAAGGCTCTCCCTGTTCACCAAACTGCCACAGCTCCCTGCGGCAATCCGTTCCGTGTCCTCTGAAAATAGGAAGAAAACCTGCCCACTGATACCACCTGACAAACAATTCACGATATCCCATATCCTGAGTAGTTTGTTCATAATCTCCATTCCAGTACCACAATCCGCCCTCTTTTACAAAAAAGGCTCCTACATCCACCGTCCAGTAGGGCAGACCGCTGGCGCAAAAGCTAAGCCCTGCGGCAATCTGCCTCTTTAAGGTATCCCAGCTTGCCGCTATATCTCCCGACCACAATATGGTACCGTAGCGCTGCTGTCCGGTGTAGCCGCTTCTGGTCAGATTGACTACCCTTTTCCCCTTGCCCGTATCCACTCCCCGCTGTCCCTCATAAACAGCCTGTGCATGGTACAGGGCATAGGCATTGCCTTTTGAGGCAGGCAGATGAACCGCCGCTGTATGACAATATTCCTCGTACATTCCGGAAGGCTCCACCGGCTCCGCATGGCTCCATTCAGGAGTAAAGGGTTCGCTGTTATCACACCACCACGCATCCACTCCATGGCAGAAAAGCCCTTCCTCAAGCTGGTTCCAATAAAGCTTACGTCCCTTTGCCGAAAGAGCATTGTAAATGCTGCATCCCGGCAGAAGTAACCCCTGATTTTTGAACTCCTTATAATTATCACATTTCTCGTCCATATTGGGCCAAATGGATATCATAAAATGAACATTCTGTTTATGAAGCTTCTCAATCATCTGTGCCGGATTCTCAAAACGTGCCTTGTCAAAGGTTTTCTGCCCCCACAAGCTGCCTTCCCATGAGCACCAATCCAACACAATACCGTCCAGCCCCAGCTCTCTGCGGCGATATTCCTCAGCTACACTCAAGATTTCTTCCGCCGTTTCATATCTCTCTTGAGACTGGATATAACCGTAGGCCCACTTTGGCAGCAACGCCGCCTTGCCGGTCAGCTTTCGATACTCACGAACCACTCCGTCCATGCAGGCTCCGTTCAAAAAGTAATAATCCATTTCCTCATCCGCCTCTGTGTAGAGATAAGAGCCGAAAGCCGTATCCTGAAAAATCATGGGGCTGTATGTATCCATCAAAATCCCATAACCTAAGCTGGAAATCAGCATGGGAACGGCTATTTTGCGATTAGCCTGATGGACATACACCGTCTGCCCTCTGAGATTGGTAATTCCCTCTTCATTCTGCCCCAGACCGTACAATGCCTCCTGCTCCTGCCATTCCAGATATAGGCGGGTGTGATACAAGGTTCCGTCGGATATCCTTTTGGCTTCCCTGACCACCTCCTTGGTTCCGTCAGGTGTGCTTACCTTCTCCACCTGCATATCTCCTTCTATGGGCTTATAGACGGTAAATTCCTCCAGAGTCTTGCTCTCCCTCGCCCGCTCCTGTAACAGAAGCTTCCCCTGACCGTCAAAATACCGGAAGGAAGCAGTCTCACCGCTAATACAAATAATGACTTCATCTGTCCGGAAAATAATCTTATTGTTTTCTACCGTATATTCCCATTTATCCCAGACGCCATAATTTACAATTCCCGGCTTTTCCTCTTCGCAAAAGCTCTCCCGCTTCGTACATGTAATCCTCACTGTCCGGGCGTTTTTAGGCTCCAGCCTGTAACGATACGCCTCCGAATACAGATATAGCCTGTTATCCTCTCTGACAACCTTTGTAATTCTTTTACTCTTACCTTTGATTGCGCTTAGCATTATGCATCCTCCCCTTCAAGAAAATATTGTTACATTTCAGGTATTGACAGCTTGTTCTCTTTTCTTTTACACTCAATACAAACAAGAATCCCTTGCGTTTTTCATTCATTGTTTGTGTCTGCACGCCGCTTGACACAAAACAGCTTAATGCGCGTTATCTCGGCAAATCCAAGCCACAAAACAGCGCAGAAATGAGGATTTTAATGAAAATACATTACACAGACATGGATATCCGCTTTACAGTGGAAGGAACCCATTTTTATGCACTTAATATTATTTTTGAACGCTTCATGCGAGTGATTCCCACACACAGCCACGGCAGCGACTGCTATGAAATTCATTACATCCCTTACGGCTACGGACATGCGGTAATCGATGGCATTACTTACGAGATTACGCCCAATACACTTTTTGTAACAGGTCCTCACGTTGAACATTCTCAGGCACCCGTTCCCGAGAACCCTATGCAGGAATATTGTATTTATTTGAAAAAAGCCAAGTCCGGCTCAACAGTTTCCAACTCTCCCATTGTCAGCCTGTTTGAAAAAAATCAATTTTGGTTTGGTCAGGATAATCAAGGTATCCATGAACTCATGCGAAATATCTTTGATGAACTGGAACACCGTTATACCGGCTACATGAGTCAGGTAGAGCTTTTATTACAGCAGCTCATTATTCTGATGGTGCGTAATTATGAGCGCGGCAAAGTGTCCACAAAACAGTTTGCACACTCGAATACGATAAACTCCAAATCTGTTATCATAGAAGAATACTTTTGATACTAATATCATAATCTCACGCTTGCAGACCTGTCCGCACGCCTCAAATTCAGTCCCAGTCAGACAGAACGTATGCTTCTGGAGTATTATGGAAAAAACTTTCATCAAAAGAAAACGTAAGCGCGAATGTCTTCATCCATTCAGTTTTTTGCCGAAAACTACTGGAGTCTTATAGACATTGCAAATATTCTTGGCTATTC
>WFLY01000266.1 GCA_009177215.1 Bacillota bacterium | reverse complement strand
TGTTATGCACATTTCCATAATGCTTGTCTTTTGGTCTTTGGTTTCTTTGGTTCGGAATAGTGTGGTGCTGGCGGTCTATCTCTTGTTTTCGGTTGCTTGCTTCTTTACCGTACATGAGCATATTCTGATGATTATGTAACTTATTCCCCCAGCAACAGCGCCGTTGCGGCAACATGGAACCCGAAACGAGCTTATGAGGGCGGAAAGACCTTGGGCGAGGAGGCGAGAGGCAGAGGTAAGGACGTAATTCTGGCGCCCGGTATCAATATTAAGCGCGACCCTCTGTGCGGACGCAATTTTGAGTATATGAGCGAGGACCCGTACTTAATCAAGACGCTGGCAGTTCCTTTTATCAAGGGCATACAAGAGAGCGATGTGGCGGCATGTGTGAAGCATTTTGCCGTCAATAATCAGGAAACGGACCGTTTTATGGTGGATACTGTGGTTGATGAGCGAACGCTGCGTGAAATTTATCTGCCGGGCTTTCAGGCGGCCGTTCAGGAGGCGGGAAGTTATTCCCTGATGAATGCTTACAACAAATTAAACGGTACTCATTGCAGTGAAAATAAGGAGCTGCTTGACCGTATCCTGCGGGAGGAATGGGAATATGATGGTACTGTCATAAGTGACTGGGGTTCCGTACACTCTACAAAAGGAGCGGCAGAAGCCTCCATGGATGTGGAGATGAGCGTTACTTGTGATTTTGATGAATACTACTTTGCCAATCCCCTGATTGAGGCTGTCAAAAAGGGTGAGATAGCAGAGGAGGAAATAGATAAAAAGGTTAAAAATGTTCTGCGCATGATGTATCGCCTGAAAATGCTGGGAGAGGAGGCTTCTCAGAGAAAGAAAGGCGCCTACAATACCCATGAGCATCAGCAGAGTACTTTGGAGACTGCAAGAGAGGCAATTATTCTTTTGAAAAACGAGGATAATTTACTGCCCATTGCGAAGGAACGTCTGTTAGCACCTAAAAGAATTGCCGTTATCGGCGTGAATGCTTCTTTTAATCACGCAGGTGGCGGCGGAAGTGCGGAGATTAAAGCATTATATGAAATTTCCCCGCTGTTGGGATTGAAGATGGAGCTTGGAGGTAATACGGATATTGTCTATGCCCCCGGCTATTACATTCCCGGAAAGAAGGACGTAAACGAGGTAAACTGGCAGGAGGCAAGCTTAGAGCGCCAAATAATGGGGGAAGAAAATCCCGATGACGAGGAGCAAAAGGCACTGCGAAAAGAGATTGAGGAAAACAGGGCGCGCTTAAAGGCGGAGGCGCTTGCCGTTGCGAAGGATGCCGATGAGGTGATTTTTGTGGGCGGCTTGAACCATGATTATGATGTGGAGGGCAGAGACAGGGCGGATATGAAGCTTCCTTACGGTCAGGACGATTTGATAGAAGCCCTGCTTGAAGTGAATCCCAATACTATTATTATAATGGTGGCAGGTTCGCCGGTGGAAATGCCTTGGCTGAACAGGGCAAAGGCACTTGTCTGGTGTTACTATTCGGGAATGGAGACAGGTACTGCTCTTGCCGAGATTTTGTTGGGAAAGGTGAATCCCAGCGCAAAGCTTCCCGAGACCTTCCCGGTGGCTTACACTGACACCGTTACCTGCAAAAACGGTCAATTTGGTGTTGAGAGCAGAGTGGAATACAAGGAGGGAATCTTTATAGGCTACAGATATTATGAAAAGGAACATATTAAGCCTGCTTTTCCCTTTGGTTTTGGGCTGTCCTACTCTACCTTTGCAATCACCGACCTGCAGGTGGAAAAACAGACAGAGAATGCTGTTTCTGAGGAAGCCGTACAGGAGCTTGTTCGTGTCAGTGTTAAGGTTACGAATACCGGAAATATGGCGGGTGCAGAGGTGGTACAGTGTTATGTGACAGATAAGGAATGCATTGTAGAACGACCCGTTAAGGAGCTTGCCGCTTACGGCAAGGTATTTTTGAAGCCGGGAGAAAGCGCGCAGGTGGAGCTTGCGTTGTCCAAGGATGCCTTTGCCTTTTATGATGTAACAAGGAAAGATTTTGTGGTGGAGCCCGGCAGCTTTATGATTCAGGTGGGAAATGCTTCCGATAACTGTAGGCTGGAGACAGAGGTCAATTTGTAACGATTTATCAGCGGTTTGACTGAAATGTTATCGGGATTATAGTATTTTTGATAACCCTCTTGACAAGATAAAAAAATGTGATATAGTTCTAAATGCGAATGAGTTGCATTTGCATTTAGAACTTTTTTGTTATTAAGCCTGATGTTAAAGGTATATGCAAAACGTCGTTGTTCATTCCTGCGGGGAATGAGCCAAACAGTCATGCCTGCAGGGGTCTTTGGCGAATACTACGGGGTATTTGGTTGGCATTTTATGTTGAGTGGCTGGATTTTACGGTCTGCAGACGAGGAAAGAGAGATAGGAAACCATGATACGCATTTTGCAGCATGCATTGGAGCATGCATTTATTGATACGGTGAAGCTGATTCCGTTTTTATTTTTAACCTACCTTGTTATGGAATATCTGGAACATAAGGCAGGGAACAAAGTGAATGCTTGGGTAAAAAGGTCTGGGAAGCTTGGTCCGGTGATTGGCAGTATACTGGGCATAGTTCCCCAGTGTGGATTTTCTGCCGCCGCCTCCAATCTTTATGCAGGCAGGCTGATCAGTCTGGGTACGTTGTTTGCAATTTATCTTTCCACCTCGGATGAGATGCTTNNNATTCTGTTGTNGGAGANGGCTCCGCTAAATATGNTAATACTTATTTTACTGACAAAGGCAGCAGNGGGTATGGCTGNTNGATTTTTAATAGACTTGTTTTACNATAGGAAACAGGAAGAGCATGTTNATATTCATGAAATTTGTGAGCATNAACATTGTCATTGTGAAAAAGGTATTTTTCGCTCGGCAGTCAGCCATACTATACAGATTACGCTTTTTATTTTTTTGATCGGACTTGTTTTAGAGCTTGGGCTGGGATTTATCGGAGAGGAACATTTGCAGAATCTGATTCTGAATCGTCCGGTTGTAGGGCCGCTTCTTGCAGGCATTGTGGGATTGATTCCCAATTGTGCGGCATCTGTGGTTATTACAAGACTGTATCTGCAGGGAATTATAAGTGCAGGCTCTTTGCTTGCCGGACTGCTGACCGGTACGGGCGTGGGCATACTGGTGCTGTTTCGGGT
Organism: Bacillota bacterium; assembly: GCA_009177215.1. GTDB lineage: Bacteria > Bacillota > Clostridia > Lachnospirales > Lachnospiraceae > Acetatifactor. Next base: position 1,795 of record WFLY01000266.1, on the reverse strand, counting down.
TAATCATAACAGGAAAGAAAATTTTAAGCTCTTGGGGCTGTTATATCTGATTGGCATTTTAGTAGGAATTGTGATAGAATGTGTTTTAAACTAAAATATATGCTGTTTCCGAAAGGAAGGGTACGGTGCAGAAATGGAAAAGCAGGAGAGAAAGCAATATCCGCAGGGAATTAAATGGACAAAGCAAAGGAAGGATGTTTACGAGGTATTGGCAGGGGCGAAGGAGCCTTTGAGCGCAGTACAGATATATCATTATCTTGAGAAGAGCCATGAGGAAAGCACATATGCGTTGTCCACAGTATATCGTATTCTTGCAGTCTTTGAGGAAAAGGGTCTGGTAAATAAAACCACTTGGCTGGGTGACGGTACAGTGGTATACGAGCTGGACAGGGGTAAGCATACACATTATGCGGTTTGTCTGGAATGCCATAAAAGGATTCCCTTGGAGAGCTGTCCTTTTGCTCATATACATTTGGAGTCGGATACGGGAGATTTTATTGTTACAGGGCATAAGCTGGAGCTTTATGGATATTGTAAGGACTGTAAGACGGTACATGAGGAGTGAATTTTGTACTTTATTAAAAAAATTTAAAATTTTTTGAAAAAAACACTTGCATTTCAGTACATCATAATATATAATAACACTTGCGTTGTGAAAAATATTATAAATGCGCCGCTAGCTCAGTTGGTAGAGCACCTGACTCTTAATCAGGGTGTCCAGGGTTCGAGCCCCTGGCGGCGCACTCGAAGGACTGATTTTTGGGACATAGGAACCCGGGGGTCGGTTCTTTTTTTGTGCTTGACAATAACCGTCTTTCGGTGTTTGATAGTATTGATATCAGATGAAACGGAGAGTGGATATGGCGGATATTTTTGATACGCATGCTCATTATGATGATGGAGCTTTTGATGAAGACAGAGAGGAGCTGCTGAGTGCCCTGCCTGATCAGGATATTAAAAAGGTAGTAAATGTAGGAGCCAGTCTTGCGTCCTGTAGAAAGACGCTGGAACTGATGGAACAATATGATTATATTTATGGTGCCATGGGCGTACATCCCAGTGAGACAGAGGAGCTTAATGAAGAAAGCTTTGCATGGCTGCGGCAGCAATGTCTGCATGAAAAATGTGTAGCAGTGGGTGAAATCGGTTTAGATTATTATTGGAAGGAGCCGGATCCAAAAATTCAGAAAAAGTGGTTTGTAAGGCAGCTTGACCTTGCCAGAGAATTATCTCTGCCGGTAATCATTCATTCCAGAGATGCGGCAAAGGATACGGTGGACATTTTGACACAGCAGAGAGCGGAGGAAATCGGAGGAGTGATTCACTGCTATTCCTATACCAAGGAAACGGCAAAAATTTTTTTGAATATGGGCTTTTACATTGGAATCGGAGGAGTAGTGACTTTTAAAAACAGCAGGAAGCTGAAGGAGGCTGTAGAATATATTCCGATTGACCGCATTGTAATGGAAACGGATTGCCCGTATCTGGCGCCGGAGCCTAACAGGGGAAAACGCAACAGTTCCTTAAATTTGCCCTATGTGGCAGCTGTGTTGGCACAGTTGAAAGGGATTTCCGAGGATGAGGTGAGGAGAATTACTTGGGAAAATGCGAATAAGCTGTATCGCTTATAAATAGTGAAAGAAAGATTAAGAACATGAAAGAACAGCCGGAAGTAATGACATTAATTTCTAAGCAGGACATAAAAAAATTGATTTTTTGTCTTTTTATTGAGCAGTCTTTATCAATTACTGTGTGTATGGCTGACACTATGATGATTTCCTCTGATGGAGAAGCC
>WFLY01000034.1 GCA_009177215.1 Bacillota bacterium | reverse complement strand
TAATAGGTAATCCGCTATATCAAGACGAAACATTAGGCGATAATAAATGATTTTCGCCTCCGGTATAGCATAAATTACTTGATAATGCCTATTTGATTGAAGATGTAGTAGAAATCATACATCCTGCAAGATTTTTCTTTAATGCCTTCAGTTAAGTTAAACGCTGTCATAATTCTATCACAAGGCTCATCTAACAAATCACTAAAATCCAATAGTTCTTTTATATTCTGTATAAATTCACCTATTAACTTTACCTCTTCTAATGTTTCCGCCTCTTCGTCATAAGTGATTCCATAAGCCCCTATCAAATACGTTAATATTTCTTTTCCATTAGAAACTTTATTCAACATAATATTTTTATAACCTTTTTGATGATAAATCTTAATTGGTTCAACTTTATTTGGTTTACTCTGCTTTTCAGCATTTGAGTTTCCCTGCTGTATATGTTTATACCAAGCATCTCTATGTTGGACAAGCTCCTTTTCCGAAAATTTTATTCCTTTAGGATGTTTCGAATCATATTGCCGTACTATTGCATGACAATCGAAGCATAATGGTATCGCATTTTCAAAAGAATTGTCACCACCGTCTGCCTGTGCTTTAATATGATGTACTTCCATATTGTTTCCGCAAAATTTATGACAAATACAACAACATCTACCACATGCAACCATAGCTTTTATTTTCACATCTTCGCTAAATGCCATTTTATTCACCTTTGATTTTTAAACATATTTATTATTNCTGTNATCCNATACATTNNAAGCACTTGCTCCGCAAATTTTTCTTTGTTTTGTGGCGTTAATTCTTGAAAATCTTTACTTGCTTCAATAAAATTTTTCATGGCTTTATTATAATGTTCTTGCTGCTTTTCATAATCATTCATATTATTAATACCACCTGTTTTTTTCTAATGCTTCGTATAAAATAGAACTATCCGCCCGCCAATCATATATCTTGCATCGTACTTCCAGTTCATCATCCTCTTCTTCCACTTCTTGAAACGATTCAAACAACGACATCTGATGATATTCCTCTTTCAAAACTCCCATAGGAACCGTCCCCTTCAGACCATCCATCTGCCAAATATTCCAACTAATAATATTGGCAATTTTTCGAAGTTCTGCTTTTTCTGGCTGCCTATGCCATTTATAATCCATATAATCCACAAAAGTCATTAGCAGGTTAATTCGCGCAATCAATAGGTTGTCCCCTTGATATTCATACCCATATACACTCTGAAATGCCCGTATCGCCCATTTCAGCCATTCCTCTTCATTCGTTACATTTTCATTCACAACACGAAGTTTCCGATCAAGAATTCCTATTCGTTTATGAATATCAATCATGTTTCCAGTAGAAGCATCGTATCTTGAAACCAAATAAGGCGCTTCTCCACATGTAATCTCCAATCGTTTGGAATCTATATATTCTTCCCAAACCTTTCCATCAGGAAATTTAATATTATCTTCGGCAGGAATCCACTCATGTTCAGCCTGTTTATTAAAAACATCTTTATAACCGAACCACTCCTCGTCACAAAAGTTATTCATTTTATTACAGAGCCAAGCCGGAGTAAATACTTCTGCACTCTTTCTGGTTCGTTGTGACTGTTGTTCCATATCCTTCGCTATTCGCGGTTGGATCAATTTATAATTCATCTTTTTTAGCTGATTCTCTGTTATCTGGCTTCGATCCGTATAAGCCTCCCCAAAAGAGGCATAGGAATCGGTTGCCCATATAATATTCTTTTTAGTCGTTTTATCTTGCAAAAGTAATCTTAGTGTTGTCTGCACTGGATATGAATCCAGCTGGATTAAATCTTCCAATCCTTTTACCTCTTCCTACATTTTCCATTTGATATTCCCATTTTATTATGCATTATTTTTATTGAAAAAGCAATAATTTTCATTATAGCATGAAATAGGAGCAAATTTCTCTGCCCCACTTTTTCATAGACAATATATTACCTCTTCCCGCACAATTTCCTCAGCCCTCGCTCTAATGCTATTCATTCTCTGAACCCATAACATTTGTTCCTGCACCTTTAACTGTTCTGTCACTCCCTCCTGCTTTGCCATCTGCTCCACAAGCAAATCAAATCTCTCCTCCGCCTGTTCCTGTATCACGAGCAGATGCTTCTTTAATTCTCCGGATAACAGTAACCCAGAATAAATACCTCTCCTATGGTTTTCCAAATAAGATTTTCTCATCAAACCAAACTTTCTCAACTCTCCCTCCGGCTCCGGATCAGGTATTAAATTCGGCATCAAATAATCTCCGCATTTTTCATAAGTCAAATTCATTATCTTCTCCTCTCTTTCCTATAAACTCACATCTTGTTTCTTATGCTGCTCTTTCTTTCCATGCCCATCTTTTTCAATCCCTAAATACCGTCTTATGTTCTTCAACTGCTTATCCGCTTCAGCTGCCTCTTTTTCTGCTGTCTGGTATGTTGTCTTTAACTTTGCTTTTTGTGCTGCCATTGCATCATATTCCGCCTGCATCTTTTCCACATCCAAAGATGTCGTCTTTATCCCATACCGCTT
>WFLY01000117.1 GCA_009177215.1 Bacillota bacterium | reverse complement strand
CCATACTATTACAGACTAAGACCTGTCAGGTGTGTTTTGAAGGCAGCAAGCTGTCCATTGACTATTATACCAATGAGGATATGAAAATCAGCGGCTGTATCAGCTGTGTGCGGTATTTATAGGGAAAACGATGCACGGAAATGGGGAAAAAGTATGGTAGAATTTTTAAAATATATCAAGGGATATCTGCGCATACGTGTGTGGGGATTTTCCCCCGAGCGTTTTATGAATTTATGCAGCAACAGGGCAATTCTTTTATGGGATATTGTAAAAGAGGGCGACATTTATTACATGAGCATCAGCTTAAGCGGCTTTTATAAGCTGAGACCCATAGCTAAGAAAACGGGAACAAGGGTAGCCATATTGCAAAGATATGGACTACCCTTTTTGCTGCCCAGACTTGTTAAGAGGAAGGTATTTATTTTGGGTTTGGTGTGTGCGATTGCGTTTTGGATTGGCTCCTCTTATTTTGTATGGGATATTGAGCTTGTAGGAAATTATCAGATCACAGAAGATATGTTCGACAGCTTTTTAGAGGAGAAGAATGTGAAGGTGGGAATGCGCAAGGGGGAACTGAACATAGAAACGCTGGAAAAGGATATCCGTAAGCAATTTCCCCAGATTACATGGACCTCCGCAAAGCTTTCCGGCACTAAACTGGAAATCAGCATTAAGGAGAATGATGCGCCTATTATTGTGGAAGAGCCAAAGGATGAGAACGGACAGGATTTGGTGTCGGAATATGACGGAGTGATTGTCTCCATGATTGTCAGAAACGGTGTGCCGAAGGCGGCGATTGGAGATACGGTGGAGAAAGGAACGGTACTGGTGGAGGGAAGCGTTCCTATTTTTAACGAGGATGCCACCGTAAGAGAATATACATATGTGAGGGCGGATGCGGACATTATTCTGGAGCACNCCAGANCCTTTNGGGATAAGCTTTCCNTTNANTNTGTNAGTAAANTGTATANNGGCAGGNGCGAAGNANCNATATTTNATAAGATNCGGGGAANAAAAGCTTGCCATGCCGGAAAACAGACCCTATCTGGTTTATGACAGTCTGATTCGTGAGAACAGCGCTCTTGTCTTTGAAAAGCTGGGAATCCCCATTTTCTGGGGCTCCTACACCTACAGAGAGTATCAAAATGTGGAATATGAATACACTTTAGAACAGGCGGAAACACTTCTTAATGAAAAATTAAACATATTTCTTACAAGTTTAGAGGAAAAAGGGGTACAAATTATGAAAAAAAATGTTAAAATAGATACGGACGGCGGTATGTGGGTTATTGACGGCACTTTTCTTGTGAGGGAAAAGACAGGCAGAGGCGTGGAGATTGTAAAAACAGATACCGCAGGAGACAAGGTGGAGAATACCACCGATTCCGGTACGGGAGAATAAGTGAATGAGTGAAATTTCAACAAAGCTGGATATTCCTACAGAGCACATGCAGAAAATATTCGGTATGCAGGATGCATACTTAAAGAAACTGGAGCGAGATTTTCAAGTAACTGTTGTAGACAGGAACGGAAGCGTCGTCATAACCGGCGAAGAGGAAAACGTAAAAAGGGTAAGCAGTGTGTTAAAGCAGCTTACCATTATCTCGAAAAGAGGAACTGAAATAGAGGAGCAGAGTGTGGATTACGCGATTGCAATGGGAATGGAAAAACAAGAAGAGGTGATATCCGAAATCGATACGGATTGTATCTGCCATACTGTAAACGGGAAGCCCATTAAACCTAAGACTTTGGGGCAAAAGGCGTATGTGGACGCTATCCGTAACAATATGATTGTATTCGGCTTGGGTCCTGCGGGAACGGGCAAGACCTATCTTGCCATGGCAATGGCTATTACCGCCTTTAAGAACGATGAAGTAAGCAGAATTATTCTTACAAGACCGGCAATCGAGGCGGGAGAAAAGCTGGGATTTCTGCCGGGCGACCTGCAGAGTAAGGTTGACCCTTATCTGCGCCCCTTATATGACGCACTATATCAGATTATGGGAGCGGAAAGCTTTGCCAAAAATATGGAAAAGGGTTTGATTGAGGTGGCGCCCCTTGCTTATATGAGAGGGCGTACTTTGGACAATGCCTATATTATTTTGGATGAGGCGCAGAATACCACTCCGGCGCAGATGAAGATG
>WFLY01000102.1 GCA_009177215.1 Bacillota bacterium | reverse complement strand
CATGGAAAGCAGGTCAAGCGCCGCCTTCATGGACACCGGATTTGCATTATAGCAGTCGTCTATCAGAGTATATTCACTCAGTCGAATCAGATTGTTCCGACCTCCTATGGCACGCACCTTACCGATACCTTCCCCAATCTGTTCCTGATTCAGCCCCAGCAATCCAGCCACACAGGCTGCGGCTGCGCTGTTTATTACCATGTGAACGCCGGGAAGGGGAACACTTACTCTCAGGATGGTCTCTGCTGACCTGCTGCCGCTTGTATGGCTCTCCTGCTGCGTCTCAGGCAGCTTCTCTTCACCGCCGGTAATTTTTATATGCAGCAGCGCTTCGCTTCCCCACAAACCCTTGCTCACAACATCAGTAGCGTAGACCTCCTCGGAAGGGTTCCCTCCCATTCCAAAAAAATGCGGCTTTTTTCCGTGCACCTCATTTATTGTAGCAAGCTTATCGTCCTCTCCGTTTAAGCACACCTCTCCGTCCTGTGCCATAAAATCAAAAATCTCCGTTTTTGCCTTCAAAATACCGTCGCGGCTCTTTAAATTTTCCAAGTGACACTGACCGATATTAGTAATGACACAAATGTCAGGTCTCACCATTTTACTGAGCCTGTGCATTTCCCCAAAGTCACTGATGCCCATTTCCACTACTGCCGCCTGATGCTCCTCTTGAATCCGCAGCAGGGTAAGAGGCACTCCCACTTCATTATTGTAATTACCCTCTGTTTTCAACACGTTGAATTTCTCGGCAAGCACTCCCGCAATAAATTCCTTGGTACTGGTCTTTCCTACGCTGCCCGTAATACCCACAATAGGAATCGTTAATTTCGACCGATAGTATTCTGCAATATCCTTAAGCGCCTGAAAAGAATCCTGCACCAGAATATAGCTGCCCCATGCGTCCGCCGATGCACCTGTCTCCCGCTGAACCTGCTCCGGCGTCTTCTCCGTTATCACAAGACCTGCACCCTTCGCAAACACCTCGGGAATAAATTTATGTCCGTCCACCCGCTCTCCCACGGTTGCCACAAACACCCTGCCCGCGGTCACTTTTCGGGAATCCAGAACTACGCCGCCCACTCTGTCCGAGCCATCCGCTCCGACCAGAGCGAGCTTGCCCTTGCAGGCACTCTCAATTTCAAATATTGATAAATTAAGCATACTCTTACTCCGTACCGTTTATTCTTCATTACAGCGGGCATCGAACCATACAGACGCGACTGCACATACATTTAATGCCGCTGCGAGCTTCAAATGCCCCATAGCTTTGTCGTTCTGCTGCATTGCTGTTTCGGCTATGCCGCAAGCCTGTCGCAAGGTACCAAATTACCGTCTAACCGCATATTGCAAAATCTGCTCACAAAGCTCCTCAAAGCTGATACCTACCGCCTCTGCCTCCTGCGGAAGAAGGGAAGTTGGCGTCATTCCCGGAAGCGAGTTTGCCTCCAGACAGAAAATCTCTCCCGAATTACTCATCATAAAATCCACACGGGCATAATTTTTCATACGCAGTACCGCAAAAACCTGTTCCGCAATCTGCTTTAGCTGCATTGTCTTATCCTCAGGAAGCTCCGCCGGGCATGTCTCCACCGTACTTCCTGCCTGATACTTATTTTTATAGTCATAAAAACCTACCTTGGGTGCAATTTCAATCACCGGAAGTGCTTTCCCATCCATCACACCCACAGAAAACTCTCTTCCCTTTATGTACTGCTCAATCACAATTTCATTATCATACGAAAATGCTACTTTTTTTGCCTCCCGGTACTCCTCGTTGTCTTCCGCAATGCAGACGCCCACGCTGGAACCGCCACATGCTGCTTTTACAATGCAGGGATACGGAACCTTCTCAGTCTCCGTTTCCCCTTTTTTCAGGCGGATTCCCTTAGGAGTCGGAATATTGTATGCCTTGAAGATATCCTTTGTAATTCCCTTATCCATCGCCATTGCCGAGCTTACAAAATCCGTTCCGGTATAGGGAATACCCAGTAATTCAAAACACGCCTGAATCTTGCCGTCCTCTCCGTTAGCGCCGTGCAGCGCCATAAATACCGCATCCGCACTCTGGCAAATCGCCAGCACATTAGGTCCGAAAAAACCCTTGCCCCCATCCTGACGCAACGCTTTTATCTCTTCCAGATCAGGATTTTTCTCTGCTACCGCATCTATCTGAGCCGCCCAGTCCACATCTCTCTCAAAAATTTCTTTCAAATCGCCCTGATAACCCAGATAGACATCTAATAATATTGCCTGATGTCCTTTTTTCCTAAGCGCTTTGTAAATCATGCTTCCGGAAACCAAAGACACATCTCTCTCCGTGCTGGTTCCTCCTGCTAAAACTACAACCTTCATGTTTCCTCTCATTCCGCCGCCTATGCGGCACACTGAAAAACTGCCTACTCACGAATATGCGAGGACAGCTTTTTTTATGACTCTTTGTAAACCGCTGTCAACAGCAGTCAGCTATAATTATTATTACTCTCCTTATATGACGGCTTCGTCATGGTATTCGTTGCTCTGAAACTATTTTAACACGAATTCCTTATAAAGCAATGCCATTTTCATAATCGTATATAATTCTTCCATCAATAATTGTATAGAGTGTTCTGGTAAAAATCTCCATGGGATTGCCGTCAAAAATGGCTATATCCGCATCCTTTCCTACCTCAAGACTTCCCATCCTGTCGGCCACCTCGCAGATTGTTGCAGGATAGAGCGTCATTGCCTTATACCCCTCCTGCATCGGAAGCCCTGACTTTACTGCCAGTCCGACACAGAGGGGAAGCGATTGTATCAACGACACAGGATGATCCGTGGTTATAGCGGTCATTATTCCTGCCTTATTGAGGATACCCGCCGTTTTAAAAGCCATATTTTGTACTTCAATTTTACTCCTGCTTGCCAAATCCGGACCCACAATCGCAGGGAATCCCGTCTTTGCCAATTCTTCCGCAATCAGATGTCCTTCCGAGCAATGATCCAGTGTAACCCGCAAATGAAACTCCTCAGCAATACGAATTGCGGTAAAAATATCGTCCACTCTATGCACATGTGCCTTCAAAGGAATTTCCCCACGAAGCACGGGAATCCAGCACTCTTTTGTAAAATCCTTCTGAAATTCCGAATTGTCCTGCCCTGCCTGTTCCTTTTTCCTCAGATATTCCTGTGCGTCCAAAAGCTCCTGACGCAGCATTGCTGCGATTGCCATACGGGTAGAAGGACTTTTCCCCTGACCGGAATAGTTGACCTTGGGATTTTCCCCAAATGCCACTTTCATCGCCGCCGGCGCCTTCACTATAAGGTCATCTACTCTTCTGCCCTTGGTCTTTAAAAATGCAAATTGCCCACCCACCACGTTGGAACTGCCCGGTCCAATCATGGCGGCGGTAATGCCTGCTCTCACTGCATCATCAAATGCTGCGTCCATGGTATTTATGGCATCTATAGCGCGCAGATAAGGAGTTATGGGGTTTACGGTCTCATTACAGTCGTCTCCCTCCATACCCTTTTTCTCCTCAGTGATTCCCATATGACAGTGGGCTTCAATAATACCCGGCATAATGATCCCGTCTTCTATGGAAATCACCTGTTCTCCGGGATTAGGATGGATCTCCACCTCATCCCTTCTGCCCACTGCCGCTATTTTTCCGTCCTTAATGTACAATACACCGTCTTCAATTTCTTCTCCCACCATGGTAAGAATCCTGCCACCTGTAATATACATATTTTCCCCCATTTCCGCGCTGTTTTTTGCGCATTGCAATGTATCGCTCAAATTAATAGTTAAAGACAAATTTTTATTTTTACCGAAAACGCTACATAAAAATTGGTTCCGGCATACTGCACCACCGGAACCACTCCTTTATCAAGTCGGGTATTATCCATCAAAATAAATTTTCAGGATTAACAGCCTCACCATCCTTCATCAATTGAAAATAAAGATTACTGCCCTCTTCAATATAATACTTGGTAGGAGCTGCCACAGAGCCAAGGATCTCACCTGCATCCACATAGCTGTTCAATGTCACAGAAATATCCTTAAGCTGTCCATAGGTTGCCTTATAACCGTCTCCTAAATCCAAGGTTATAGCATGTCCAATCTCTGCATCGTCAAAAATGTCAACAACCTGTCCATCTGTACAGGCACTCACCGGACTGCCCTCAACTGCGGAAAATACAACGGCAGGGTGATATTTGTAATGATTCAGAGTTTTAAAAAAAATACTCCCATCCATGCTATAATGCATTAAAATATCCCCAGATACCGGGCGGAGTAAGCCCTCGCTTTCTGCAAAGTGCAGTTCTTGAGCCACTACCGGAAAATCAGCATTTGCCTCCTGATTTTCATTATCCGTTTCTACAGACGGCTCCGATGAAGGAGTTTCCTGTACGACTGCATTATCCTTAGGTGTTTCATCCTCAGCCTTTTTCTCGTCAGTCTTTTCCACCTCATCCTCAACCTGCTTATTGATTGAACTGTTATTCAAACCATCTGTAAGCCCCGGAATCTCTATCAGATTAGAGCCTGCCTCCAAGGGCATGTAGTCCAAATCATTTTCCGTCACAGGAAGCTGCTCTTCCAGCATATTTAATTCTTCATCGAGAAGCTCCTGAGAATTCTTGGCTATTTCCTGATACTTTTTTTCTGCTCCATCTTCTAAAGCTGTGAAATCAATGGTATATCCGTCATCCTGAGATTCTACATTCTTTTCTTTGATGTATATACCGGTCATTGTCAGCGCTGCAAGCACAAAAACAGAAGNTGTTNTCATAATAATTCTTTCCNTTTTAACACTGCTCTTTCTATCNCGTCTCATCCTAATCTTTCCTTCCTTTAACACTANNCTTCCCGCTNTACGGTGTAGACTTTCATTTGTNTTCGATTCTAGTTTTGCCGNATTANACNGATTTANGNAATTAGGCTGACACAAAAATCACCCAGCAAAAAAGCTGAGTGATTTTGATAGATTTAGAAGCTTGATTTTTACATTTATTCCAATATTCCAAAAAAATTTTTCACATTCAAAATTTTTTCGAGATTTCAATATGAACGACTTATGCCCTCCTACTGTATTTTGCCACATCAACATGCTGTATGGTTCCCACATTACCATTTTCATACAAAAATACACCGGTATTTCGGATAGCGCCCTTTGTACTGCCATCCGATGCCTTCATCGTAAAATCNNTGGACGCATTTTGAAGNCAAATGNCTCCTACGCCTTTATCTGCCAAACNGTAAAGAANNTCTTNNCCGTTTTCATCCTTGCACCAGATTTGCAGCTTTGACCAAACAGAATCGTTCTCATCAATCCAACCATTCCCGTCCTCATCATATTTTGCCAAATCCGCAAAGCCGTTGCCGCTCTCGGTTCCAAACAGCTCGCTTCCGTCATTAATCACACCGTCACCGTTTTTATCCAATGCCAGATAACCGCTGCCTTTGCCGAGCATGGACACTTCATCCTTCTCACCGTCTGCATCAATATCAAAATAAAATTTCTGATCAGATAACTCTGCCACGTCCGTATCTAAGTTAATCACTAAGGGATCGCACATTTGGAAAGAAGCTAAATTCAGGTCATCCTGATAATATTGCTGGAATTCCCTGCTCATTCCCACTTCCACATTAAAATTAATTTCCCTTCCATCTGCGGTACGCACAGTTCCTACCGTGGAAAAAGAGGTATCCTCCGTCTCCATCTGCCATGTCTCCTGACTGTAATTAAGTACCTTCATGTTTGTCATGAAGAGACCGCTTTGCTGTACCTGCGCTCCTGAATTAACATTTGAAAAGCTTTGGCTGTTCGTGGAATCAGACCAGCCATTCCTTGCTTTCCAATCATCAAAAAAGTTTCTTCGTGCAGAAAACAGCAAATCAAAAATATAGCGTATAGTAGCTTGATGTATATCAAACATAGTGCTGCTTGAGGTTCGCAGGTTCACTCTGTTCGACGACATTCCATAACGATTCTTCCAGTCCGTCACAATGTCAGCACCCTCAACTTCAGGCTTTTCGTCCTCCTGTACCTCTTCGTCAGTGTTGTCATTCACGGCAGTATTTAATGTTTTGCTGTTTTGGGTGAGGGCTTCTTGATAATCCTTTATCATAAAACGCCTCGTAGTTGTGTTTGAAGCTCTATAGCTTCTGGCGGATTCCATTCCTATTGTACTGGAATCAATTCTCAATCCTTTCTTTCGCTCCTTCATGACACNCATTCCCATTNGNAAGACTGNCTTATCATCCATTATACAAGNNGNCTTCCTCCCCGGAACTCCTTTTATGTTTCCCTCCTGTCCTCATAAAAAAGGATGATACTCATACAGTAAACTCCTTTCTACTGCATAAATACCATCCGTGGCATCAATATTTTACTTGAATGTCTGTCGGCCTAACAGCCACCCTGTAATTAATATATCGGCACTCCTTTTTAAAACTTTAGGAATCATTTCTCATCTTTGCAACTATTAAATTAGCTATCATATCCCTGTGTAAAATAATATTACATCCAAAAGGATTGATAACGATACCTATTGCCGGACCCTGATTTCCGTTTTCATCCTTGTGAAGAAGCATGGAGACATAGTCGTTGAAGGTGAGCGCAAAACTATACTTCTCCTCGCCCGGTCTCCATTTTTCAAATTCCATCTTATCCGTAAACGCCATTAAAAACTGTCTTCCGTCAGGGGTACCCAAGCTTGGAAACTGTACCTTACTTTCCTTCTCGATTACAAGACGGCCCCTCTCGTCAGGCTTCGGTGCCGGTGAAATAAGAACCGGCGAAAGAAACTCTGCCTTCATAAGCTCATTCACAAACATACCTCTATGCTGCTGGGAATCCTCTGCTTTCATAAGCTCAATTGTTCCTATCAACATAGGATTCGATACCGGTTTATTAAACTCCATTCTTTATCTCCATTCTTTTAAACCCTGTTATAATTAATCAGACAGCCCTTCAAAATAATCTGACGCTCTTCGTCGGTCAACTCACCCAGCTTCATTTCAAACTCCTTCAGGGAATCCTCGCCTACCACATATGCCTTAATTTCATTCTCTTTCTCTTCCACAGCTTTCTTAATGCCGGGAATGAAAAGATAATCAAGATTCTTGAAAGGCAACTCTCCCTCCTCAATCAGGAAAGGAAGCATACCCCAGTTAATCAGGTTGGAACGATAACGCTTAGTGGCATACTCATTTGCAATATTTGCCCAGCCTCCAAGCACTTTCTGACAGGAAGCCGCCTGCTCACGCGCCGAGCCGTCACCGGGCTTCACCGCAAAAATAGTGGAACCAAAGCCTGTATTCTCATGGCTTGCCTCCCCAAAGGACTTCTTTACCACATTCATAACCGGCTTCACATCGGGATGCGCCTGACAAGGATGCTCCCCTGCCATTCTCGCCTTCTCTGCTTTCTGAATATCCTTTGCATAGCCCACATAATTGGGATCCTTACGGCTCAAGGTAAACTCAGCCAATCCTAAAGGATTGGAGCGATAGGAAGAGGTCTCACCGGAGGGAATCAGCTCGTCTGTGGTGGTTACGGGATCGTGAATCTCACTTACCACCCTGAGCACCAGATTCTCCGGCAGAGCGCCCATTGCAGGCCAGTCCTTTATATTAGGTCCAAACTGAATCTCCACATCAGGGTCGGCAATACCCTTGGAATCAAATACACGGTTTGCATAAATCTTGGAATCAAAATGATATTTATATTTGCCAAGCTCTCCGTCAAAGTCGGTAGCGGGAGTGATCACACCCTTATTTGCCGCCGTTGCCGCGATGGAACGAGCATCCATAAGCGCTACAGAGGAAATCTGTCCGTTCTGGAGCTTGCTTCCCTCTCTGTTGGGGAAGTTTCTTGTGGAGTGACGGATACTGAAGGCATTGTTTGCAGGCGTATCACCCGCACCGAAGCAGGGACCGCAAAACGCAGTCTTCATAACAGCGCCGCTCTCCATAATGGCAGCAGCACAGCCGTTTCTTACTAACTCCATATACACAGGCATGGAAGCGGGATATACGCTTAAGGTAAAGCTGTCCGCACCGATAAAATTATCCCTTAAAATATCGGCTGCCGCACAAATATTTTCAAAGCCGCCGCCCGCACAGCCTNCGATGATACCCTGATNTACCANAANNTTGCCGTTCTNTACTTTATTTTTCAGGTTAAATNCTACGGCGCCGTCAAGACTTACAAGGGCACGCTTCTCTGTCTCGTCCAGAATATCCATCAGATTTGCATTCAGCTCCTCGATGGTATAGGTATTACTGGGATGGAACGGCATTGCAATCATAGGACGCACCTTGTCCAAATCTACCACAATCATGCCGTCATNGTAAGCCGCCTCGCCGGGATTTAACTCTGCATACTCATCGGCACGACCATGAATCTCATAGAATTCCTTTATTTCGTCATCTGTTCTCCAAATGGAAGAAAGACAGNTTGTCTCCGTTGTCNTCACATCAATACCGATACGGNAATCCGCACTCAGAGAGGACACTCCCGGTCCTACAAACTCCATAACCTTATTCTTCACAAAACCATTTTTAAATACAGCGCCGATAATGGCAAGCGCCACGTCCTGAGGACCTACTCCCTTAACGGGCGCTCCCTTCAGGTAAACGCCTACCACGCCGGGCATATTAATATCATAGGTCTGGTTCAGAAGCTGCTTTACAAGCTCCGGTCCGCCCTCTCCCATTGCCATGGTACCGAGTGCACCGTAACGGGTGTGGGAATCAGAGCCGAGAATCATTTTTCCTCCGCCTGCAAGCATCTCCCTTGCAAACTGATGGATAACAGCCTGA
Organism: Bacillota bacterium; assembly: GCA_009177215.1. GTDB lineage: Bacteria > Bacillota > Clostridia > Lachnospirales > Lachnospiraceae > Acetatifactor. Next base: position 3,356 of record WFLY01000102.1, on the reverse strand, counting down.
TGAGGGGGAACATATACGCCGCCGTATTTCTTGGCGCAGGTAAGCCCAAACATATGGTCATCCTCATTGATAGTGCCGCCCACCGCACACAGGGAATTGTGGCAGTTGGTGAGTACATAAGGCATGGGGAACTTCTGCAAACCTGACGCTCTAGCCGTCTGGATAATCCCTACAAAGGTAATGTCATGGCTGGTAAGCTTGTCAAACCTTATTTTCAGCTTGTCCATATTGTCNGNGGTGTTATGTTCCTTCAAAATACCATATGCTATGGTACTCTTTGAAGCCTCCTCCTTCTGTATCATCTTTCCTGTTTTTNCTGTAATTGCAGCCTGTGCCTCTGCGNTGTCTGGAACANTATCCGTTCCGTTTACCAGATAAACGCCGCCCTNTANTAATTCTATCANTATGCTCCTCCTGTCTTCTGCTATATTGTCGCTATCATACTTTTATCATTGTTATCACTGCATTTATATGCGTCAAATGNTATTATAAAGGAAANTNAATATTCCTNCAATGGGAAATTTAATNATGGTNTCCNTCNGGGTANTCCCGAATTAATGATGCTATGGCATCCAAATCAAGCTCTAATTCCTCATTATAGAGTGTCAATCCTGCTTTTCCCTCTAACGGGCGCATATGCGGAATATAGTTGTCCTTCCAATGATAGGATACCAGAACTTTACGAAACGGGTCGATAATCCAGTATTCCTTCACACCGGCTTCCGTATATTTCTGAAGCTTCTTGATATAATCCTTTCGTGCCGTGGATTCGGAAACTATCTCCAGACAGAAATCCGGCGCTCCGTTGATCCCCCATTTACAAATCTTTGACTTGTCACAGAGTATCAAAATATCCGGCTGCACCATAGTCCTGTCATCACAGTCAAGGCGCACATCTACCGGTGCCATCATGGGAAGACACGTACCTCCTTGAGAGTTGATATAATTTTGTATTGTGTTAAAAACGTTTCCCAAAATATGCTGATGTACAAAGGTAGGCGCACTCATATCGTATATCACACCGTCAATTAATTCTACACGCCGCTCTTCAGGCAGGGCATAATAATCCCGTAGCGTATACTCACCCTGCTTTTTGGATCCAAAGGGTTCATATATCATCGCTTCCCGCACCATAGAATTCCCGTTTTCTCCCGCTCCGAACTGATACCCTGCGGACTTTTCCGACAACGCCTTCTCGATTGCCTGCAGGGTTGCATATCTGGGATGCTTCGTCTCTCCCGAAAAAATCTTCTGTAAGGTTCCCAAAGGTACTCCACTGCATTCAGATAACTGTGCCAAGCTGTAACCGCATTCCCGTTTGATTTTCTTCATCTCTTCCAATGTCATAAATTCACGCCCTTTCAAACAATCATGTCTTTACTTACAGTATGCTATTATTCAAACCGTTTGTCAACCGTTTTTGTATATTATTATCCGTTATTATACCGTTTTCGGCTATTTTTCTCTTTATAAAATGATTTCATTTCTTATGGAAACAACACTGCAATAACCGAGAAAGACACCTTACCTATGTAAGGTGCCTTTCTAAATATCTTATTTCAAAACCACTCTATCCAAATGCCAAATCTCATCCACATACTGCTGTATGGTTCTGTCGGAGGTGAATTTACCGGAACAAGCCACATTCAAAATAGCACTCTTTGCCCAGCCTGCCTCGTCCATATATGCCTTCTCCACTTTACTCTGTGCCTCGGCATAGGACTTGAAATCCTTCAAAATAAAGTAGGTATCCGCTTTCGCCGTAGACTGCGTATTCAAAAGAGAATTATACAGCGGGCGGAACAGTTCAGGGTCATTATGAGAGTAGGTTCCGTTGATAAGCTGCATCAATACCTTTCTCACATCCTGATCATTATTAAAGATTTCCATGGGATTGTAGCCTCCATGGTTCTCATAATTAATGACCTCATCGGAGGAAAGTCCGAAAATAAAGGCATTTTCCTCACCGACCTCCTCAACAATTTCAACGTTAGCGCCGTCCATGGTTCCGATAGTAACCGCACCGTTCAACATGAACTTCATATTGCCTGTTCCGGAAGCCTCCTTACTTGCGGTAGAAATCTGCTCGGACACATCAGCCGCCGCAAAAATAATCTCCGCATTGGAAACATTATAATTCTCAATAAATACCACTTTAATCTTGCCGCCGATAGAAGCATCGTTATTGACTACATCCGCCACCGCATTGATCAGCTTAATGGTAAGCTTCGCATTGTGGTAGCCTGCCGCTGCCTTGGCGCCGAAAATAAAGGTTCTGGGGAAGAATTCCCTCTCGGGATGCTCCTTCAGTTCGTTATACAAGTACATTACATGCAGAATATTCAGTAGCTGCCTCTTATACTCATGGAGACGCTTTACCTGTACATCAAAGATAGAACGGGGATCTATCTGTATTCCGTTATGCTCCAAAACATATTTTGCCAGACGAACCTTATTCTGGTATTTAATATTCATAAATTCCTGTTGTGCCTTCTTATCATCTGCATATACCTTAAGGCGGCTAATCTGAGGTAAATCCGTAATCCAGTCGTTACCCACATGTGCCGTCACCCAATCCGCAAGCAAGGGATTCCCGTGAAGAAGGAAACGTCTCTGGGTAATTCCGTTGGTCTTATTGTTAAAGCGCTCAGGATACATCTCGTAGAAATCTTTAAGCTCCTGCTTTTTTAAAATTTCCGTATGAAGCCTTGCCACACCGTTTACGGAATAGCCGGAGACAATCGCCATATTTGCCATTTTCACCTGACCGTCATAGATAATCGCCATCTTACGAATCTTATCCTGAACATTCACACCCTCCACATTGGAGTATTTGCGCTCTATCTCAATAATAAAACGGCGGTTAATCTCCTCCACAATCTGATAGATTCTGGGAAGCAGTCTGGAGAACAGTTCAATGGGCCACTTCTCCAAAGCTTCTGCCATAATAGTATGATTGGTATAAGCACAGGTCTTGGTAGTAACCTCCCAAGCCTCATCCCATGTAAGATAATAATCATCCATAAGCACGCGCATAAGCTCCGCAACCGCAACTGTGGGATGGGTATCATTCAACTGAAAAGTAACCTTCTCATAGAACTTATGGATATCATCATGCTTACGCATATATTTTTCCACAGCCTCCTGCACGGACGCCGAGATAAAGAAATACTGCTGCTTTAAGCGAAGCTCCTTACCTGCATAGTGATTATCGTTAGGGTATAATACTTCAACAATATTTCTTGCAAGATTCTCCTGCTCCACTGCTTTCTGATAATCACCCTTGTCAAAGGAATCAAGGTGGAAGCATTCAACTGCCTCCGCGTCCCAGATACGCAGAGTATTCACAATGCCAT
>WFLY01000228.1 GCA_009177215.1 Bacillota bacterium | reverse complement strand
GGGAATCATGATTACTTCGCCCATTATGGTGATATGTGACGAATTGGTTAAATTGAGCAGTAGCGGACCTGTTATTTTCAGGCAGGAGCGTGTGGGTTTGCACAATAAGCCCTTTTATATGTACAAATTCCGCAGCATGGAGCTGCAGTCGCCCAAAGAAGAAAAAAAGGCATGGACGGTGAAAGACGATCCCAGAGTAACGGGTGTGGGAAAGATTTTGCGGAAAACCAGCTTAGATGAATTACCGCAGCTGTTCAATATTTTAAAGGGGGATATGAGTCTTGTGGGTCCGAGACCGGAGAGACCGGTATTTGTAGAGCGGTTTAGGGAGGAAATCCCACGATATATGGTGAAGCATCAGGTCAGACCGGGTCTTACAGGTTGGGCGCAGGTCAACGGACTTAGAGGTGATACCTCTATCAGGAAAAGGATTGAATATGATATTTACTACATTGAAAATTGGACATTAGGATTTGATATTAAAATCATTCTTATGACTTTTTTTACAGGTTTTATTAACAAAAATGCATATTAATGCTATGCAAAGTAAGGAGAAGAGTATTATGGCAACAAATTCTAACCCCAGAGGTACATCAGGAGCAAATTCCGGAAAGAAAATGACAGCAAAGCAGAGGGAAGCAAAAAAGAAAAGAAAAATCATTTTCTTTGCCGTGGAAGTGGTAGTGATTCTGATAATGGTAGGAGCCCTTTATTTTGTAACCAGAACGACAAGCAAAAGCGAGGGACCTAAGTATGTAACCTTTGAACCGGAAAAATTGGAAATCCGCGAAGAGATACAGGAAAATGAAACCATGAAGGGCTATATGAATATTGCGCTTTTCGGTGTGGATGCTCAGAATGATAACGAGCTTTATAAGGGGAGCAGAAGTGACAGTATAATGATTGCAAGCATTAATATGGATACCGGTGATATTAAGCTTGTCAGTGTTTATCGTGATACTTATTTGAATTTAAGCAATGACGATTACAGAAAATGCAATGCGGCATATTCTTATGGCGGAGCAGAGCAGGCAGTAAAAATGCTTAATATGAATTTGGATATGGATATCGAAAACTTCGTTACCGTAGGTTATAAGGGCTTGAGAGAGGTAATTGACGGCTTGGGCGGTGTCTATATCGATGTGGACGAGACGGAGCTTAAGCATATCAATAATTATCAGATAAGCATTGTAGAAAAGGTGTTAAAATGTGATTATACACCTGTGACGGAGACAGGTTACCAGCTTTTGGACGGTTTACAGGCAGCAGCATATTGCCGTATCCGTTACGACGCCGGTAATGATTTCAAGCGTGCAAGTCGTCAGAGAGAGGTACTTAAGGCGATTGAGGAGCAGGCGAAGAAAGCAGATTTGGCAACCTTGACCAAGGTATTTAACAGTGCGATTGATGATATTTATACAAGCTTGGACAGCAAAGACATTCTAGACCTGCTTGCCGATATATCTAAGTACCGAATTGTGGAAGAGGACGGATTCCCACAAGAAAATATGCGTTATACGACAAATATAGGCGCAAAGGGAAGCAGTGTTGTTCCCACTAATTTGGTGGATAATGTGGTATGGCTCCATCAATTCCTTTTTGAGGATGAGACCTATACCGTAACAGATATCGTGAAAGAGTACAGTAAAGTTATAACGGAGCAGACTCAGAAATATATTGATAAGGATAAAGAAAAATATAATAAACAATAAATATGGCGAGGGAGCAGTCTTGCTCCTTTGTCTTTTTATATGATAAACCAAGGCACTGTTATCGGGAGACATATTTTGGCTTGTGTAAAGTGATGCATTACAGTATAATAAAAAAACAGCAGTAAATTTGATAGGGAGCATACCGCAATGGTTGTTGATGTGATAATTCCGGTTTACAAGCCGGAGCCGGAGCTTTTCACTTTGATTGATATGCTGGAAAAGCAAAGTCTGCCCATAAATGATATTATTTTAATGAATACGGAAGAAAGGTATTTGGAACGGCTTATCTATGGAACCGGATTTTGGGAGAAATACAAGAATGTCAAGGTTTTTCATCTTTCCAAAAGGGAATTTGATCATGGGAAGACAAGGCATATGGGAGTGAAAAAATCTCAGGCGGAGATTTTTGTAATGATGACGCAGGACGCCCTTCCGGCAGATGAATATTTGCTGGAGACATTGGTAGGGCGGCTTAGGGGTAAGACAGCGGCAGCATATGCCCGACAGCTTCCTACAAAGTCATGCAGTGTTTTAGAACGTTTTACGAGGCAGTTCAACTATCCGCCTGTAAGCTGTGCCAAATCCTTGGAGGACTTAGATAGGCTGGGAATCAAAACCTTTTTCTGCTCCAATGTGTGTGCGGCATACCGTAGGGATATCTATGAGGAATTAGGCGGATTTATCAGGCATACCATTTTTAATGAGGATATGATTTATGCGGCGGGAGCCGTAAGAGCGGGTTACAGTATAGCCTATGAGGCGGAAGCAAAGGTATATCATTCCCATAATTATACCAATATGCAGCAGTTTCGCAGAAACTTTGATTTGGGAGTATCTCAGGCAGAACATCCGGAGATTTTTTCCAAGGTACATTCGGAATCAGAGGGGAAGCGCATGGTGAAAGAGGCAACAGCATATCTTAAGAAAAATCACATGTTAAGGAAGCTGCCTTATTTTTATATACAATGTGTCAGTAAATATGCAGGTTACTTATTGGGAAAGCACTATAAGAAATTACCCAGAAAGCTAGTTTTGAGAATTACCACCAACAGAGAATATTGGCTAGGCGAAACATAGTTTGTCAAGTTTGAACAGCAGCGCCGAATTACAGGTTCGGCCGGCGTGTCTGTGCGGAAACCGCTCCGGCATGAAAGATTAGTTTGAAAGATGGATTTTATCAAAGAAAGGATATAGATTATGTGTGGTATTGTAGGTTATTTAGGAAAAAAACAGGCGGCGCCTATCATTTTGGAGGGGTTGTCCAAGCTGGAGTACCGGGGCTATGATTCTGCGGGAATGGCGATTTTTAACGGAGAGAAAATCTGCGTGCAAAAGGCTGTGGGCAGACTTAAAGTATTGGAAAATCTGACTCATGGCGGCGAGAGTATGCCCGGAGAGAGCGGAATAGGGCACACAAGATGGGCAACTCACGGTGCACCCAGCGATTTGAATTCCCATCCCCATACTAATCATGAATCCACAATTGCCGTGGTACATAATGGTATTATAGAAAATTATATTCCTTTGAAAAAGAAACTGCAGGAAAAGGGCTATCAGTTTGCCTCAGAGACAGATACGGAGGTATTGGCTCATTTGCTTGACTACTATTATAAGGGAAATCCTCTGGAGGCTATTGCCAAGGTGCTTCATCGTGTGGAGGGTTCCTATGCCCTCGGTATCATGTTTGCGGATTTTCCGGATGAAATTTATGCGGCAAGAAAGGATAGCCCATTGATTGTGGGGCAGAATGAGGAAGGGTGTTTTATCGCTTCCGATGTGCCTGCCATTCTAAAATACACAAGAACCGTTTATTATATGGATAATCAGGAGGTAGTTCAGCTTCGCAAAAATGGTTTGAGATTTTTTTCGGTGGATGAAGAGGAGCTTACCAAGGAATCTGTTACTATCGAATGGGATACGGATGCAGCGGAAAAATCAGGCTATGAGCATTTTATGTTAAAGGAAATGTATGAACAGCCTAAGACAGTTACGGATACCATTTCTCCCCGTATTCAGAATAATGACATTGTAATAGAAGAATTGAAGATGAATGACGAGGAGATAAAAGCAATCAAGAAAATTCATATTGTGGCATGTGGCTCCGCTTATCATGCCGGTGTTACCGCCAAGTATGTGTTGGAGGGGTTGGCGCGCATTCCCGTTGAGGTGGATGTGGCAAGTGAGTTTCGTTATCGCGACCCTATTTTGGAGGAAGGAAGCATGGTGGTTGTGATCAGCCAGTCCGGTGAGACGGCGGACACCTTGGCGGCGCTTCGTGAATCCAAGGCGAGGGGCTTTAAGGTGCTGGGCATAGTCAATGTGGTGGGAAGTTCTATTGCAAGAGAGGCTGACAGCGTTATGTATACGTGGGCAGGTCCCGAGATCGCAGTGGCAACCACAAAAGCATATAGCGCACAGCTGGTAGCCCTTTATATGCTTGCCATGAAGTTTGCCAAGGTGAGGGGAAAGATTGCTGAAGAGAAGTTTCAGGAGCTTCTTACCGATATCAAGTGTCTGCCTGACCAGATAGAGCTTCTCTTAGGACAGAAGGAAAAGATTCAGCATTTTGCTAATCGTTATGTGGGAGCGAGAGATATCTTTTTTATAGGAAGAGGCGTGGATTATGCAATCTCTCTGGAGGGTTCTCTGAAGCTGAAAGAAATTTCTTATATTCATTCGGAGGCTTATGCTGCGGGAGAGCTGAAGCACGGAACCATTTCCCTGATTGAGGAAGGAACCTTGGTTGTGGCGTTGTCCACACAGCCTGCCCTTTTCCAAAAGACCATCAGCAATATGGTTGAGGTAAAGGCAAGGGGCGCCTTTGTTATGGCGGTGACAAATGAGGGAAATAAGGCAATTGAAAAAGCTGCGGATTATGTAGTTTATATACCTTCTATTAATCAATATTTTACAAATTCTCTCGCAATTATTCCTCTGCAGCTGTTTGCATATTATGTGGCGGTGGGAAGAGGATGTGATGTTGATAAGCCGAGGAATCTTGCAAAATCGGTTACGGTGGAATAAAAAGTTACATTTTTTTTCATTTTTTAAACACACTTCCGTCACAAATGAAGGTTATACTGAGTGCATAAAGATAAAGGATAAAACTTAGAAAAGAGGTAATCATTATGTACGATAACGAAATTTATTCCGGTATCGGTACCGGTAACAATACCTCCGGTGCTGATGGACAGACAGTATCTGAAACTGGGCGCAGTACAGAGAATGCAGAGCAGACACAGCGCTACTATGACTATACTACTTATCAGTCGGCAAGCGGCGTGTTTACGGCAAATGAAGCGGCTGCATCAGATAACGGAAGAAAAGAAAAAAAGCAGAAGAGTGGTTTTTTCTACAAGGCAGTTGCAACCGTCAGTCTTGGGCTGTTCTTTGGATTGTTTGCGGGCATTGGGTTTTATGCGGTATGTCAGGGAACCGGTATGCTGAATCAGAATAATACAGAGACAAAGAGTGAGATGATAAGTAGCAATGTAGATTCCGTGACGGCTGACAAGACACAATCAGGCATCAAGCTGGCGAACACTGGAAATATCAAGGTGGTTACATCGGATGTTTCCGAGGTTGTAGAAGAGGTTATGCCTGCTATGGTATCTATAATCAATAATTATACAACCACCAGCAGCTTTTGGGGGCAGACCTTTACCGAGGATAAAGCGGCGAGCGGTTCAGGTATTATCGTAGCGGAAAATGATGAGGAGCTTTTGATAGTTACCAATTACCATGTGGCTGCATCGGCAACTAAGCTGGAGATTACATTTATTGATGGGGCCGCGGCAGAGGCAAAGGTAAAGGGTATGGATTCCGATATGGATTTGGCGGTTTTGGCAGTGACATTGTCGGATTTAAGTGGTGACACAAGGGATGCCATATCTGTTGCCGCATTAGGCGACAGCGATGCGTTGAAGCTGGGAGAGCCTGTGATTGCAATCGGTAATGCATTGGGCTATGGGCAGTCAGTTACGGGCGGATTTGTCAGCGCGCTAAATCGTGAGGTTACTATGTCGGACGGTTCAACCGGAATCTTTATTCAGACCGATGCGGCAATTAATCCGGGCAATTCCGGCGGAGCATTGCTCAACATTAAGGGTGAGGTAATCGGTATTAATTCCAATAAAATTGGCGGAACGGCAATAGAAGGCATGGGCTATGCCATTCCGATCAGCTCTGCAAGCCCTATTATTGCTAATTTGATGGAGAATAAAACAAGAAGAGAAGAGGTTGAACAGAGTAAGGCAGGTTATTTGGGAGTCAGCCTTCAGGAGATTCCCTCTCAGATTACCCAGACCTATCATATGCCTTCGGGAGTATTTGTTTACTCTGTGGAAGAGGGCGGTGCCGCTGAGGCGGCAGGCATTATGCCCAGCGATATTATTACCAGACTGGAAGGAGAGGTCATTGAATCCTACAGTGATTTGCAGAAGGTGTTAAAATATTATGCCGTTGGCGATAAAGTAAAGATAACGGTAATGCGTTCTGGGAATGGCGGGTATGAGGAGCATGAATATGAAGTGACGTTGGGAGCAAGACCTGCTAAATAAAGAGTGAAATGGATTTACCCGGAGGAGCCGATTGGCTTCTCCGGGTTTTGGCAATATAAGAAAAAGATGGCAGGAGTATAATTCTTCACTTGTACATGCTCACAATGTTGGGTATAATGTAACATATCAAAAGATTAAAAAATGCTTCGGAATGGAGAATATTATGTCGGATTTATATAATGAAAATGATGTTAAAGACGAAGTAACGGATGTTGAGAAGGGGAAGGATGCTTCCACTACGGCGAATGCCGGTAAGAGCGATAACAGCGAATATGAGGATGTGTGCTTTATCTGCCGCAGACCGGAGAGCAAGACAGGGAAGATGTTTAAGCTGCCCAACAATATCTGCGTCTGTAACGACTGTATGCACAAGACTATGGAGACGGTAAGTCAGTACGATTATCAGGGTATGCTTAATAACCCAAATTTGCAGAAAGAGCTGGATCAATTTACCAGACAGGGCAGCTTCCCCAATATCAGCTTTGTGAATCTGGCGGATTTGCAGGGTGACGGCGGCATTCCCAATAAGCAAAAGCTTAAGAAGAAAAAGAAGAAAGAGGGTGTGGAGCCGGTACTGGATATTAAAAATATTCCTGCGCCCCATAAAATCAAGGCAAGCCTTGATGAGTATGTAGTGGGTCAGGAACATGCCAAAAAGGTAATTTCCGTGGCGGTATATAATCATTATAAGAGAGTGGCGACCGGTACTATGGATGAAATCGAAATTGAAAAATCCAATATGCTGATGATCGGACCTACAGGATGCGGCAAGACCTATCTNGTAAAGACTTTGGCGCGCCTTCTTGATGTACCGCTTGCCATTGCGGACGCTACCTCCCTGACAGAGGCANGTTATATCGGTGATGATATTGAAAGCGTGGTATCCAAGCTTTTGGCGNCTGCCGACAATGACNTGGAGAAAGCGGAAAGAGGTATTATTTTTATTGATGAAATCGATAAGATTGCCAAGAAAAAGAATACCAATTCCCGGGATGTCAGCGGTGAGAGCGTACAGCAGGGAATGTTAAAGCTTTTAGAGGGCGCGGAGGTGGAGGTGCCTGTGGGCGCCAATAGCAAGAACGCAATGGTTCCTTTGGCTACGGTGAACACCAGAAATATTTTGTTTATCTGCGGCGGTGCCTTCCCGGATTTGGAGGACATTATCAAAGAACGATTGAGGAAAGCGGCATCTATTGGTTTTAATTCTGAACTTAAGGATAAGTATGACAAGGATAAGAATATTCTTTCAAAGGTGACGGTGGAGGATATACGGAAATTTGGCATGATACCAGAATTTATCGGGCGTCTGCCTATAATTTATACCTTGGAGGGGTTATCCAAGGATATGATGGTAAAGATTCTGAAGGAGCCGAAAAACGCTATTTTGAAGCAATATCAGAAGCTTTTAGAGTTGGACGAAGTCAAGCTGGAGTTTACCGATGATGCCTTGGAAGCAATCGCGGAGAAGGCGATGAAAAGAGATACAGGCGCAAGAGCGCTGCGTTCTATTATAGAGGATTTTATGCTGGATATTATGTATGAAATTCCCAAGGATGATAATATCGGAAGGGTTACTATTACCAAAGAATACATTGAG
>WFLY01000142.1 GCA_009177215.1 Bacillota bacterium | reverse complement strand
TTTTTGGATGTCTTACAAGCATTTGCGTGCTTGATCATAGTAATTCAACTAATACTTTTCACCGTTATAATGGATGCTAAACTTTATTTTTATAACAATTGTTGTTAATTATGTATTGCCGAAGGTGTTTGCTATTAGAAGAGCTGTCCTATAATTAATAATATATCACGAATCCTTTTGGAGGATAGCTTTTGGAAGGGAGGTATCCTTGGAAAATAGTGATACAGAGCAAATGCTAACCCTTTTTGAACAGATGCAGAGAGCGGGAACGGAATTTTTCGTGGACGGAGAGCCTATGCTTCCGAGAGAAGCCGTGACAAAGGCAGTAAAAGAAGAGAGTGTTTACATGGCTGACTATGTTATGGGAGACGGAGGAAAGATAGAGCAAGTCCGCTTCGACAAAATAAATCTGCTGTAATTCCACAATATAACATTACTATGGATTGCCTCTTATGCAGATGAAAAAGTGGAATTTTGTCAAAATTGGTAATGACGTTATAGGGTTAGTGTGTTAGAATGTAACTGTTCGGTTGCATTTTTGTTGGATGGTTACATTTGTTTCATTAGAAAATAAGCGGTATGCCGTGGCGGTGTGTGAAAGCTCGCCGTCCGGCATCGCTTTAAGAAAGGTATCTACAGTATGAAGAAAAAGATTTTACCGGTTTTGGTTGCGTTATTTTTAATTATATTGATTGGAGGTATTGCCGTAGGGAGTTTCCTTGTGGAGAAATATTCTTACAGCAAGGAAAAAGCTGACTTAAATGAATATTTTCAGGTGTCGGGCGACAGGCTTGCCATCATTTTACAGGATGATATACTGGAAGAGAAAGCAGTTTTGAGAGACGGTATCTGTTATTTTGATTTGGCGACGGTACATCAGTACTTTAACGAAATCTTTTATGTGGACAAAACGGAAAACCTGCTTCTTTATACAACGGCGACAGAGATAATACGGTCGGGTTTGGGTGAGACCACATACAATGGTTCTGCCGGAATTCAGGATGTGGGATACATGATAAGCTTTATGGAAGATGATACGGTGTATATTGCCGCTGATTTTGTGAAGCAGTACACCAATTTTTCTTATGATATATATGATATGCATATTCAGGTTTACACTGAGTGGGGAACGAGACAGGTAGCGGAAATCAAGAAAAAAACCCAGATACGTCTTAAGGGAGGTATCAAAAGCCCGATTTTATCAGAAGTGAAAGCAGGAGATACGGTAGAGCTTTTAGAGCAGATGGAAACATGGAGCAAGGTAAAAAGTCAGGATTCCGTTATCGGTTATGTTGAAAATAAATATCTGATCAACGAGAGCATGGTTGAGGAGACGCCGGTAACGGATTATGCGGCGCCGGAGTACACAAGCATTGCCATGGACGGGAAGGTATCGTTAGGCTGGCACTCCATTGGGGGCACCGGCGGCAACAGTACGTTGGACAGTATGGTGGCGGGTACAAAGGGGATGAATGTGATTGCACCCACATGGTTTAGCATGAATGATAACGAGGGAGGCTTTAGAAGCTTTGCCACTTCGGATTATGTGTCTAAGGCGCATTCGTTCGGACTGCAGGTGTGGGGGGTTTTGGATAATTTTAATTATAAGAACGAGACGGGAACGGATGTGGACAGCTATGTAGTGCTTTCCTCTACAACCAGAAGACAAAAGCTGGCGCAGGGCATAACGGATGCGGCAGTCAGTTTAGGATTAGACGGCATTAATATTGACTTTGAACAGTTAGGGGCGGATTGCGGAGAGCATTATGTGCAGTTCTTAAGAGAACTCTCTATTTTGTGCCGCAGTAATAATCTGGTACTTTCGATAGACAATTATGTACCCTTTAATTTTAATGAATATTATCGCTTGGATATTCAGGGGCAGATTGCGGATTATGTGATTATCATGGGTTATGATGAGCATTGGCATGGCAGCGGCGAACCGGGAAGCGTGGCAAGCATCGATTATGTTTCCAACGGCATTACTAAGACGCTCGAGAAGGTGCCGGCACAGAAGGTTGTCAATGCATTACCCTTCTATACAATCGTGTGGGCTACCGAGGGAACAACAGTCACGGATGAATATNTGANAATNANCANGACTTNCGAATATNTCAATAATTTGNGCTTACAGCCGGTANGGGATGAGGAGACCTGCCAGAATTATCTGGAGTGGACAGAAGGAGGCAAGACCCGCAATGTCTGGCTGGAGGATGCTGAATCCATCCGTGTGAAGTTGAACGTAATGNNTACNAACAATATCGGAGGCGTGGNAGTTTGGAGGCTTGGTTACGGAAATCAGGCGGTTNGGGAGCNTATCAATGCATATGTTAACTCATAGAATATGGCTTNAAGNTATGGTTTGATAAAAANTGGCAGGAANNTTTACATTCNCTGCCAATTTTTAAAATAATGATTAAAGAATATAGTCCGTAATGCAGTCATACCACTGAACATAGGTTTCGCCGTTGATAACCAGTCTTTCATTGTCCGGCAGCAGCTCGCTCCATTTCTGCTTATACTGGTCTATAGCCCAATTGTTGCGGTGAAATCTGCGCCAAAGAATGGTTTTTCCGTTTTTGTCAAGAAATTGCTCTGAGACAACACCTCAATTATACGTTTTAATATTGTTTTTAAGCTCTTTTTCTCTTCAAGGCATAACTTCCCGCAAAGCACAAAGCGGAAGCACTAAACAGAAGCAGATAGAGACTGCTGTCACCTGTCTTGGGAACATCATCATAATCGTTTGTTGCAGAAGAAGCTTGAGCGGCAGGATTCTGAGCTGTCGGCGCTGCGGGTGCAGGCTGTGATGCGGTAGAAGCAGTAGTGCTGTACTTGGAAGTATCGGTTCTCATAATACCCTTGTCAATGCTGAAGCTGCCTTTTTCAAAGTTATAGAACTCATAGTAGGTCTTCTGGACATCGCTGATTTTGACATAGCTTACGGTGCCGCCTACAACTACGGTAGGCTTTACCTCAGGGTCTCCGTATAAAATCAGATTCGTCACGTTGTTATTAAGGTTACAGGTTGCATTGTCATAAATATAAGCATTGGAGATATCGCCGTTGATAGCGGCAACACTGTCTCTTAATACATAGAGATCCTGAATGCCCTTGGTGGTAACTACGGCAGAGTTGGTATTTTTGATAGTCAGGTTGCTCAGGCTTACGGATAGTTCCAAATTTAATGCGGAGTTAGTACCGTCAATTACCAGAATATCACCGTCCTTGATGCCTTCCTTCAGATAGTACAGTTCCCTGCCGTTATTTTCGTCATCCCAGCTCTGNGCCTGCTGGTATCTCCACTCGCTTATGGAATCCACATATTTAACATAGTATCTTGCCGGTTCCGCTGCGGAAACTGTCATTGTACTTTGTGCCGGAAGCAGCGCCAAAAGCGCTGTCGCAGCAACAAGTGATGCAAATTTTTTGAAACATTTCATAATGTTACCCTCCTAAACTAATTGTCTTGGTTGTGTCCTAATCCCGGAAGCTCCGGTATGCAGCCGTGCTGCCTGTCTCCTTGGCAACTACTACAAAACGACCTTGCTCCACGTGATAAACGCAGGTGGAAAGAGTGATAAAATGGTCGCCAAACTCTGCCGTAACTCCAGTATCGTACAGGGACATTTGCTTGATATTATTGTAAAAGTCGTCAAATTCCTCCTGAGTATCTGCCTGAAAGAATTTGTAGAACTTAAACACATCGTCAGATTTCCTATAAACCTGAGAGCGGAACACGGCGATAACCTCGTAGTTGCGCTGATATTCCTCCGTATATAAAATAATTTGCTTATGTTTCTCATAAAAAGAGAAGTCTTCATAATCGGTAAGTTTCCCGAACATAGCGCCGGAACGCATATTGTGTCCATGAATGATCAGGTTGGTAGTCAAGGGAGCAAGCGAGCTGTCCGTGTCAAGTATCAGACAGCCGTTTTTATTATCCTTTCCCTCAAAATTCCGATACAGATAATAATTCTCATCCCGGGGTGTCCACATCACCGGATAGTCGATATTGGTGTCCGGTATCTGCAGCCATGCAGCCATATCTTCATTGGCAAGAAAGCTGTCCTGATATGGATTGTCAACAAGCTCCGGAGGAAGTGTATCTTCTTCCTCGGACGGCACAGCAGGGGAAAGAGGATTGCCGGATTCGCCCGTAGTGTCCAAAGCGTCTGTGGAAGTACTGCCAGAGGAAGCTTCCGCAGGATTTTCATCGAAAACGTCTTCGCCCGTAACAGAAGCGGGAGAGGAATCAATGTAGCCCTCTGCCGAGGCACGTAAATCCTCGAATACTGCTTCGGACTGCCTGTCCGAAATAATGCGATGTACCACAAGATATCCTGCAGCAGCAAGGCAAATAGTGCCAAGAATACATAATAAAATTGTGATTATTTTCCGCACATTTTTCATGCATATATTATACGTCAAAGAACCGTCATAATGCAACAGTTTCATNAATAATTAAGCTTTGTCATAGCNTTCTTGNAAGCCCNCGATTGTACACCTGACAAAATTTTCGTCTGTTTCGCTGCCATTAATTGGATTTATTATAAAAACTGACACCGTTGTGTTTAATTTCGCTGTCATAAAAATAAATTTATTCTGTATAGAATCAATCGTCGACCTGAGAGATGTTGTGCCGGAAAGTTTCATTGAAGAATAAAATAAGGCATATACATAATACAAAACCAAAAAAGGATTGCGTATGAGTAAGCTTCAATATAAGCTGATGACTATGATAATGGGAGCACTTCTGGTGGGGGCTATGCTGTTTGTGAGCAGGGAGGCGGCAAAAACCGTAAATGGGAGCCGGGTGCTGGTCGGAGAGGCAAAAAAATGTGTGGTAATTGATGCGGGGCATGGCGGAGACGACCCCGGAAAAGTAGGGATTAACAATGCATTGGAAAAGGACATTAATTTGAAAATCGCGCTGCTTGTTAAACAATATTTAGAGGCGGAGGACATTGAAGTGGTATTGACGAGGGAGACGGAAGCAGGACTCTACGATGCAAATGCTTCCAATAAAAAGGTGCAGGACATGAAGCGCAGAATCGCTATTATTGATGATGCAAAGCCCGACTTAACGGTCAGTGTGCATCAGAACAGCTACCCGGAGGAATATGTGCATGGCTCACAGGTATTTTTTTATACGGGAAGTAAGGAAGGGCAGGCGTTGGCGGAAACCATTCAAAAGCAGCTGACAGAAAAGGTGGATCCGGAAAACACCAGACAGATAAAGGCAAACGACAGCTACTATCTGTTGAAAAAGACGGGAGTTCCCATTGTCATTGTGGAGTATTGTGTTTCAGACAGACAAACCGGTTTATAGTTACAATCTTATATGTAAAACATAGAAATTCTTAGACTGCGTACTTTGCAGGCTTAGAATTTTTTCACATTAATCATTTCATTTATAAATAGGAATGCTGGTTTTTAGGCATTCCTATTGTACATTTCATCAAATAAATCCTTTGATTTCCAAGTGATTTCAATGGAACCAAAGGAATCCGAGGATTCCTTGGAATTTACGATGACTTTACTTACAAATAGATCAACAGCATTCTGAGTTAGGNTTTTTAGTCTGGTTATTTCCAGAAGCGACTCTGACTCAGTTTTTTTCTGTACGGATTCTATGGCGTATAGCTTTTTTTCTATTTCACTCCTTTCCGAGTCAAGCTCATTGTTTGTAGANGATATAGCACTTTTAAGCCTGACAAATTGTTCCTGGCTTATGTTTCCTGTTCTGTATTCCTCATAGAGCCGGGGAACTTTCCACTTATTCTGTTCCAGAAGCAGTGCAATTGTCCGTAGTCTGCTTTGAAGTTTTTCCTTGTCTGACTTTGGGAGAGGCATCTGTTTGTCCAAAATAAGCTGAACCTGAACCTGTAGCGGACGCAGCACCTGTTCCTTTATAAATTCGTCTTTTATGGAATGTAAGCTGCATGTACCGCCGCCTGAAGGTCTTGCATGGGGGCAATAGTAAACCGCATGGATGTGGGAATGGCGTGTGTGTACTTCATGCTTTAGCCTGCATCCACAATGACCGCAGTAAATCTTCTGGTAAAATAGGTTTTCATTCTTTTGCCGGTTGTCAGTGCGGACAGTTTTGCGATTGTGGATAATAGCAGCCGCCTGAAGGAATGTATCCCTGTCAATAATAGCTTCATGGGTATCCCTGACAACCACATGCTCCTCCGTTTTCTGCCGCTTGAACTTTCTGCTGCCCACGCCTTTTGTCTGAACACGGTTGTTGACGGTCGCGCCCGTCATTGTTTCATCCTGCAGGATTTTTGTGACCTGTCCAGACTTCCAAAACCCGGACATCAGTTGNTCNTCTGTGAAGCCGCCGCATTGAAAGCCATAAAGTTTATGCAATCTCTGTGCAGGGGTAGGGATAAGCATTTCATTTAACTGCTGTGCAATCTTAGCCGGCTTCCATCCGGAAAGCGTCAAACGAAATATAGTCTTTACAACTTCTGCAGATTCGGGATCAACCTCCAGCTTGTGCCGGTCAGCAAGGGAAATAATGTATCCATATGGCGGTTTTGCTGCCACAAAGTCTCCGCGTTTCTGCTGTATCTTCTTAATGCTCTTTACTTTGGCTGACAAATCCTTGCTGTAATAGTCATAAATTACATTTTTAAACGCCATTTCAAGTCCGGGTGTATTACCGATATACTCTGAACTGTCAAAGGAATCATTGATGGCTATGAAGCGTATTCCCATTAAAGGAAAAATCTGTTCTATGTAACAGCCTGTTTCGATATAATTACGTCCGAATCGCGACATGTCTTTTACAATAATGCCGCCTATCCTGCCCTCGGACACTAACTGAAAGATTTCCTGAATTGCAGGTCGGTCAAAATTAGTACCAGAATAGCCGTCATCCAGAAATTCCCTTATGTTCATCTGCCTCAGTTCAGGTTTTGATTCAATATAGCTGTGTATCAGCCTACGCTGTGCGCTGATGCTGGTGCTTTCATCTTTCAGGATATTTTGCTTCAGGTCAAAATCTTCATCGGATACCCTCAGATAGCAGGCAAGGATATTGTTCCCTATAAGATTTNCGGAAGAATNATTNCTTNTCATNGCANCACCNCNCTTTCNCGGAACTTNAGTATAGGTTCTATTTCATCCCGATATTTGAAAACAACTTCAANNGTNTTNGAATCGTAGACATAAATTTTGTCAACTAATCTTTGNAAAAGATCCTTTGACAAGNAATCGCCTTNATANAATTCCAATAGAAGCCGGATGTATGGGTTATGTGGGGAAAAGCGTATNTTCAAGCGTTCAAGGGNGGATTTCAGTTCTGCCAGACGGCTTTCCGATGAAAGCCTTTCNAGCCTGCATTNTTCCTTTAATGTAANATATTTTTCGCGGGTAAACAGCCCTTCCGAGTAATTCAGGTATAATTCTGACTGCATAGAAGNAAGTTCTTTGTGNCTTGCGGCATGGTCTTTGATTTGTTTTTCCAATGCCAATTCTATCTGCTTTTTTAGAATGCAGACAAGGGTTTCCCGTATCTGTTCCTCTTTGATGCTGATGATTGAACATTTTGAGTAGTCCGCATCCCTTTGTGAAATAGTGGTATAGCGGTATTTCATGCCGTGCTTTTCATAATAATTTCGTGTTCGGTACATTTTAAGTCCTGTGTTCCCGCTGTAAACCAATCCGGCAAAAATATCATCCGGCGAATCAATATCCGAATGACAGTAACGGCTTGCTCTGTTTTTTTCCAGCTCCTGCATACAGATACGCTGGACTTCAAAGAATGTTTCACGGCTTATGATGGCTTCATGGGTGTTTTCCGTTATTGTCCAGTCCTCATAGGGAATATTCCTGATTTTGGAAAGGTTTTTAGAGAGATTTTTTCTCTTTTTTCCCATTGCCAGATCCCCGGTGTAAGTGCGGTTGCTTAGGATGACTTTTACGGTAACACCCTGCCAGATGCTGTTTTCGTAACGCGGAGCTTTTATAGCGCCTGCCAGAAACTGATAACGCATCGGTGCCGGAATATTGCTTTCATTTAAGAGCCGGGCAATTTGAAAATTGCCCATACCTTCAAGTTTCCATTGAAAAATCTGCCGTACTGTAGGTGCTGTTTCCTGATTGACTATCAGGTGGTGTGGGTCTGCCGGATCTTTGCAGTAGCCATAAGGTGGCACATTCCCGTAATATATTCCGTTTTTACGTTGGATTTCTTTTGCAGTAAATACCTTACGGGAAATGTCCTTTGCATAGGCTTCATTCACAATACCTTTGATCATGGTGTCTAATGGCTGAAGGGCACTGCTTTCTAACTGTTCTGAGTCATAGTAGTCATTGACCGCTATGAAGCGGACCTTTAAGACAGGAAACACCATTTCAAGGTAATTTCCAGTTTCTATATAGTTCCTTCCAAACCGTGATAAATCTTTTACCACAATACATGAGATACGTTTCTTTTTTACATCCTCCATCAGACGGTTCCATTCCGGACGGTCAAAGTTCGTTCCGGTCTCTCCGTTGTCAGAGTAAATATCAACAATTTTTAATTCAGTTTTAGTTTTTACATAGCTTAACAGCAAGTCCCTTTGGTTATTCAGTTTTTCTCCCTTTGCAGCCTCCTCTCCAGATATGCGCAGATATAATCCGGTAAGGTAAATTTCGGGAGCAGCATGGTTAATAACGGCTGTATCAGCAATTCTGTCTGTTCTTTTATGCGGCATCCGTCTACACCTCCCTTGTTGTGAGCTTATCAGAAACAGCATCTGGCAGGAAATGCAGCAGCTTTTCAAATTCATCCGGGAACCGGAAAACAATATGTATCCGGTTTTTGGGATAAATATATATTTTTTTTACCATAGATACCAGCATTTTGCGGCTGAGGACAGGAAATTCCATGTATTTGCGGAACTCATCTATATGGGATGTATCTGCCATGAATGCGGCAGTCAGTCCATCCTGCTGAGCGGTCATGTTATCCAATGCCTTCGCTAGTTCATTTACCTGCTCCTGATATGATTCCTTTAAATTCAGGTACTCATCCTTGTTTAGCAAGCCTTCATGGTAATCCTCATAAAGGCAAGCAAGGAGCTGCCGGTATTTTTGTAAAGCAGCCTCTGCATGATGGATTTCCTGTGTCAATGTCTTTACTTCGGCTTGCTGGACAGGAATGTTTTCCAGATGGGAAAGCATTTGCTCCATATCAGTCAGGTCGTTTATATATTGACGTAACGTGCTTAACACAGTCTGTTCCAGATAGAACTCATTGATACAGAATCCCTTGCAGCAGGTTGTATGGTTGGAAAGATAACAGCCATAGTAGAAATAGCTTTTATTTTTCTTTACCGTCTGCTTTCGGTTGCAGCTTTGGTGGCAGTTGCCGCAGTATACAATGCCCGAAAAGGGATAAATCGTTTCCTGTCCGGCGGACTGGTGAGTATCTGTATCCAGTATGCTCTGAACCAGATCAAAATCCTTTCGGCTGATAACAGCTTCGTGGGTGTTCTCCTTACGGAACCAGTCTTTCTGTGGTCTTGCAACAGGTTTCCGGATTTTGTAATTGGGCCGGTAAGTTTTTCCCTGAAGCAGCGTACCAGTATATACTTCATTTTCAAGGATACGCCTTACTGTAGTACCATACCACTTTGGTGTGCTGTAGACCTGAAAAGCAGTTTTGGCGTGGCTGCCATTTTCCTGTTTGTACCGGATGGGGGTAGGCACCTTCATCTGGTTTAATAAAGCGGCAATCTGCAGGTTGCTCAGCCCTTCAATTTTTTTTGCGAAAATGAGCCTGACAATATTGGCTGCAGGATCATCTATGGCAAGCTTATTTTTGTTCGTTTCCAAACGCTTGTACCCATAGGGAACAGCGGGGCTTACAAAATCACCCTGCCTGCGCTTTACATCCAGATTGGAGCGCACCTTTACGGATATATCCCGGCTATAAGCATCATTGATTAAATTCTTAAACGGCAGAAGGAGCTGGTCGGAAGATGAGGTGTTGTAAAGACTGTCATAATTATCATTGATTGCAATGAACCGGATGTTCAGAGCCGGGAAAATTCGTTCTATATAACGTCCGACTTCTATGTAATTGCGTCCGAATCGTGACAAATCTTTTACAATAATACAGTTGATTTGTCCGTCTTTGATACCTTTAAGCATTTCCTGAAAGCCAGGCCGGTTGAAATTTACCCCTGTATACCCGTCATCGGAATAGTGTTTCACCAGACATAGTTCAAGGTGGCTTTTGGCATAGTGCCGAATCAAAGCCTTTTGGTTATTGATGCTGTCACTTTCTTCTTTATCACCATCCTCCTTTGAAAGGCGGGTGTAGTCTGCCGCCATCCATTCTTTTGGTTCGTCATTTACATTCATGATCATTCATCCTTTCCCAAAATAAATTCAGAATAGCCTAAAAATATAAATGCATATTGCTTCCTATGTGAGATATAGAAATTCTTAGGCAGCGTTCTATGATGCCTTAGAATTTCTTCTCACATGTGAGTTTTATCTCACATATCATATATAAAAAGGCGCAAAAGCAAGGATTTCAGATTATTCGCAATGAGACAGGGAACTAAAATAATCCTGAAGCAGTTCTTGAAAAGATCCGCCTTCGCTGCAAAAAGAAACNTTAACAACAGTATTTTTGNANCGGAAACAATAAGGATTTTTNATATCCCTGATAAAATTTTGTATTCTGTCNGTCTTTTTCATAGTGGTGTCTATTTTGACATCGNTGATGTCAACCAGATTTTGGATGTCAACNGTCTGAATGTCAGTCNGGCATAATAGATTGGTCTGNTGATTNTCCATATTTCCTCCATCTGNATATTCTATACAATCTATGCTTGTTAATAGTTGTCCTATTCTNAATNTACNNATACCTCCCATTATCATCTTCTGCGCCCTCCCCGGCCGCGTTGCCTGACTGCACTTTGTGCAATTCAATCCGGACGGGCAGCAGACCATAAGCAGGGAGCTACCCACCAGAACCCATATACATGATGGTGCATGTTCTTCAGTTGTCAAATACAACGTAAATTCACGACAAACGCATGAGTAAATAAATTGTGAACATATCACTATTCTGATAAAATAAAAGAAAAGAGGTGTGTTCATGGAGGAATTATTACAGTGGATGGAGTATATCGAAGATGTGCGACAAGAGAAAAAAGTACGTCATTTACTAAAAGATAATTTTGTGTTCGTTCTTTTTGCCACTTTAGCGAATGCGGATGACTGGGTGGAAATAGCTTTGTTTGCAGAAAATTTCCATGACTATTTGAGGAAATATATTGACCCTCGTAATAATAAGTAGAGACTATTTTATATACCGCATAGCAATACAACAATAACTATAGGTATAGATAATTGGCACTATAATTGGTTTCAAATATTTATATCACATTATAAAATAATAAGGGTAATAATTGCAGAATAATTTGTAATTATAGATGTATTTGAAAATAAATAAGAGCAGCTTGCAAAAGAAGTTGCGACCAAAACAAATGATATAGCAGGAGACGGTACTGCAACTGATACACCTCTGGCTCAGTCATTCGTGAGATATGGAATGAACAATATAAGTTCAGAAGTCGGTGTACGACCAC
>WFLY01000151.1 GCA_009177215.1 Bacillota bacterium | reverse complement strand
GATTATTTCTGGATTCTTCTTCACAGATCTCATCTGCGCACTATTTTTATATTCCTCTACCAAAGCCAGTCTTCGTATTTTTCCACTTTCCGTTTTGGGAATTTCATCAATTGGGATCATTGTATTAATAATCAATCCCATTTTGAGCATTATATATTCTCTCAAGTGTTCTACCTGTATTTCAAAATCCTCTCCTGTCTTTTTAGACTTTACAAACAGAACAATCTGCTCTCTTCCTAGCTCCTCATCATAAACACCTACTGCAACTGTCTGGAGAATATCTGTATCACCCATTTGCTCGCATACTCGTTCAATGTCATGGGGATAGAAATTCTGACCATTGAGGAAAATGATCTCCTTTAATCTTCCCGTAACGATTAGATTTCCGTCCTGCATAAATCCCATATCGCCTGTATTTAACCAATCGCCCAGGAAAGTAATTTTAGTCTCTGTCACATTTTTGTAGTAACCAGAAGACACATTATTACCTTTGACTTGTACAAGTCCAATGGTGCCTTCATCTACTACTTCATCATTGACACAGATACGGATTTCACAACATGAAATTGCTTTTCCCAGTTTAGTCAAACTTATTGCATTTTCATCTTCAGGTGCGCACTCACATACCTGATCTCCATATTCCATCTTCGTTCTGTCAATGTATACCGTCTGAACCTTCTCACCATGTTCTGTGATCGTAACTGCAACTGTTGCTTCTGCCAGACCATACGCGGTGCTCATGGTATTTTCTTCCAGCCCATATGGCTTTAATATATTGAGGAACTTGCTACACACATCTGAGGAAATAGGTTCTGCACCATTGAATATATTTTTAACACATGACAAATTCCAACCAATCGCATCTTCTTCTTTAAAATTCTTCACAAAAAAGGCATATCCAAAATTAGGTGAAGCTGTAGTTGTTATTTGATAATGATTCACTCTGTCGATCCATTTCACAGGATTTGCAATAAATGCTCCTGTAGTCATGAGATAGTGTGTATTTCCCATAACACTTGGCATAAGATGAAAACCTATGAGTCCCATATCATGTGAAAGTGGCATCCATGCCATCTGGATAGTATGTTCGTCTAATTGTCCTCTTTCTATAATTGCTGTAACGTCAGCAATAATATTCTTATGACTTAGCTGAACCCCCTTAGGTTTTCCTGTAGAACCAGACGAATACTGTATAAAGGCAATATCATTTTCTTCCACCGCAGCAACACTGCCCAATTCCTGATATTCCAAGCCATCCTCTATATAACAGATCACTGCCTTCTCTTCAATTTTTTCCTGTATAAATACATTGCCTTCATTCTTCGACGTTATTATGTATGGATTACAAAGCATGCCCCAGATTTTATCCGCACGTAATTTTGTCTCTTCATTGTTTACCACACCAATTGGTATTGGTAAGATTCCGCCCAAAATTGCAGCCATAAAGCAAATGATAAAATGACTGTTATCCTGAAGTTGAAATATTAATTCAGAACCTTTTTTCATTCCCATGTCTTGAAATTTTCCCAAGGTGTGCAAAGCCATGTCATATAATTCACGATAACTATAAAACTCATCGTCGCACTGCTCTTTCGAATTGATAAATCCAATTCCAACATGTTCATCGCATTTCGCATTGTTCTGATATACCTCGATTAATGTCTTTAAATTCTTATTGTTTGTCATACTCTCTACTTCCAATCTCCTATTATTTTCTTGTTTACCATATCCTTGGTAATTCTCACATATTTTAATACCACTATTTTAAGTTGAACTGTACCCCATGCCAAGGACACTAAAGAATAGAGCACGACAAACGCATGAATGTTCCCATCCTTTCAACTGAATAATCAGTGTTTATTAAAAAGACAGTATTTCTTCCAGATACTGTATCGGACGAAGGCTGATCACAAATCGTTTCTTCTTCATCGAAAGCCCCGGTTTCATCAGTTCTATCATTTTCAATATGCTCAGGCTCCACTTCCTGATGATGTTCTGGTTCTGTGCTGCCTGTTTGTCCAGTGTTGTGTTTGCATCTTCTCGGAATGTCACATCCAGATGCCAGTGTATGCTCTCTACGCTCCAATGTCCTCTTATCGCTCTTTTAAATGTTTCTGTATCCAACGCAAGACTACTGATATAATACCGGTACTCTTTCCTTTCTCCTTTTTCATCACTTATCGTCTTTTCTTCCATTCCGATACTTTTTATCCCCTTCCACTCCGTTTTCTGCGGCAGCCAACCGATATCCTCCGTCTGGTAATATTCCCTCTTTTCCAGCTGGCCATGGGCTTTCTCTACTGTACAGATATCATTCTTCTTCTCCTGTANTTCCTTCCGTATTTTCTCATNGCTGAAATACAGNTCNACATCTTCATACAGACCCGCTTGNTTCCCCTTCAGNGCCAGCACATAGTCAGCACGTTTCNTGNGGATNTTTTCGGCTATCGCTTTNTGGGTNCCCATCGCATCNATCNTAATGATCTGGCCNTTTACCTGTATCTTATCNANCAGTTCCGGGATCGCGGTGATCTCATTGCTCTTTTCATCAACTGCTTTCTGCCCCAGACAGAAACCATTCTCCCTGCTCCATGCAGAAACAATATGGAACGGCTTTCCTTCTTTTTTCTTATTGGAACGCATAGTCTTTCCGTCAATGCAGATGATCTTTTTCAATGCTTCCCCCTCATTCCTGTTCAGCAGTTTCTGCCACTTCCCGTACATCTGCTGGAGGATCTCCGGAGACAACAGTCCCATTACACGGTTGAGGGTATCATGGGAAGGGATGCCGTTTTTTAGTTCTANATACTTGCGCAGATAATCCTGATATTCTTTTGCNAACAGTGCCATTTCCACCCAGTCATCNGCATTGGCAAGCGTTGCAAACANGACAATGACAAGTATGTCTTTCAGTTTGTGNCGTACTTTTCTTTNTTGACGCACATCTTCAATGTATTCCATCCAGTTGAGCAGTTCTTCCATTATGATCACATCCTTTTTTCTTTTACCAGAAAAAAAGGATTGTTCATAATTTATTTACTCATGCGTTTGTCGTGACAATATATAGTGGTTATACATGAAAACGCAATTTATACGAAGAGCATTTTAATCTTTTTCATCTATTTGGAAAGCTAGTCTACTAAATATGGCATAGAAAATCCGAGAATATACTTTTTCGGTAAAAAGGCAAAATTGTGATAAACAATATGTATATGTTATAACTATTGCATAGACTCTTCAAATCATTACCACATCTGCATAATAAGCTGAGCCAATGCGCCTACTGCTGCTACGAATTCTGCTGTTCCCTTTATCGCTTTTAAACTTTTCACTGCTGTTTTAAAGACACTTTTTTGAGGCTCTACCTTTTTAACTCATCTTCCATTTNTTTCAAATTTTTATCTATATCTTTAATATTTTNANNGNATATATTGGTTGTTGANACTTTACTAATATTTTCTATTAATTTCATGATTTCATCTTTATTGCAGACTATATTCTGATTCACCACAAAATTTTCACTATCGATAGCATTAACAATCTGTGAATTGTTTCCATTAACATTAATTGTAAGGTTAACCCTTTCTTTAACATCCTTTGTCATCTTACTTCTCCCAATTGCCTTTTCTATCTTACATAAAATATTGTCACGTTTTTGTTCAAGTTCATCTTTCTCATGCTCTATCATAGATATTTTTGTCTTAATCTGTTCTATTCTCCCACATGACAAATTATTCATACAATCAAGTAAAGAATATCCTTCCTCATTGATGATATTTTTTTCAGCATGTAGGAGCAGTTCCTTGCGGAGTTCTAAAATTTTCTTCTCTGATTTAAAAGGATTTTTAGAAACTTTTATCTTCAGCTCAATCCTTAAATCTTTTTGGGGGATTACCAATTCATTTTTACGAACCAAAGTTTCCTTATACTGTTTCATTAATGGTTCTATTTCATTGAACAAATCCTTAAAATATCCATAAATATCATTTCCTGTTATGGGAACAACATAAGTAACCCTATTAGCATAGTTATGAGCACCCAATTTAGTAAACAAAATGCAAGGGATGTCACTTTCATTAATAGAAAAGTAGTCCCTCAAAACATTAACTACCACAGTTTAATTTTCTTTAATATATTCCTAATAATAATATTATTCTAAAAGCTTATATAAAATAATATTCCGATTCAGAAATTCCACATATGGATTAGCTTCCTTATAACTTTGATATGGATGAAAAACTGCAGAATTACTATTGTTTTTGTTTTCTTTTCCAGCACAAACAAAAAAAATATTCCCCTGTTATACTATCAAGAGAATCCCATGACTCACACAAATTCTTATAAAGTCTTTAACATCAGCATCACGAGCTATTAATGAAACTACCCAAAGAAAGCCCTTTTTGTATACCGAATCTAATGATTTGCGATAAAATTCCGTTATTGGTATATAAACTGTTTCCATATACAACTTACTTCCATATCTTTCCCATTATGTTCTATAGGATAAATTACATAAACAATTAAGTTTTGTTGAGTTTTAATTCATTTGTTATTGATTATTATTATATCATAAAACTTCATTAGTATCAATCTCACAGTTTGTTGAATTTCATAAAATTTCTTTATGAAATTTTTTTGATATTTCAAAAATAAAGAACTTATCTATAGATCCAAAAAAATTCTACTTACAACGAAAAATGCTGTAAATTCAACAAAGATTAAATTGAAAGTAGAATTTTTAGACCTACACAGTAAAGCAACAAGTACCTTGTTCATCAATAATGTTAATAACCTCATGAGCTGTCACAGATTTACTCTTGTCCGCTGCCACAAACCTACCCGTTTTCCTGTCACTGGTTTAATTGTATATACAATTATTCACCTTCCGGTTTAAGGCAGCTTTCCAGACGGCCTGCTTTTTTCTTTGGCTTTATGAAATTGTCTGCATTTCCCGCACTCTTCGGCAAACATCCTTTTTGCGTATAGTTGCCCTGACCCCTTTAAAGCCAGTCCTTCCCTGTATACCCGGATAANGCACGCAGAGCGTGCGCAACGGTTGCCGCNTCTGTCTCATTCATATGCGCTGACANCCTCTNCCTGTTCNANAATATATCTTNCAGCCTGCCCAGCGACATCGGGCTTGTGGAGTCAAACCGGTAGTTCATTAAAAACCTTATCTCCTCCAGCATATCCTTCCCTAGCAGGTGCGCCTCGTCCAGTACACACACCACCTTCTTTTTCTGCTCCCGGCAGACTGCCTCTATCTCTTTCTGCAGCAGGCGTTTGGAGTNCCCGCTGTAAAAATGCGNCTCCAGCCCCANCTGCCCTAACAGCCCCGCATACAGCCATCTCGGNNNCAGCNTNNAATCGGACAGGTATAAGAGCAGGTATTTTTCTTTCCCAAGCCTCCCGTCCAGCATCCTCACCATGGTGGACTTGCCGCATCCCGAGTTTGCCGTCACCACGGCAAACATCTGGTGGTCCACAACGTAAACAAGCCTTCCCAGCGCCTCCTCTATCCAGGGGGATGTATACAGTCTCTCCACCGGGATGTCCCTTGTGAAGGGTGTATGCACCATTTCAAAAAAAATCTCATACATGACCCCGGCCTCCTTCCCGTAGTCACCGAAGGAAAGCGCCCTCACCATCTGCCCGTGGTCTTCCTTATATTTCTTTTCCAGTGCGTCCAAAAGCCTTGACGTCTCCGGGATGTTTCCCGTCATTCCCACAGGCACGGGCGGCACTTTGGATGCGAATGCCCCGATCTCCATCCGGTGCGCTGAAAACGGAGCCGCCCCGCGGCAGCACACCATGACCGTTTCCATATCCATAGGGTCATAGACGATTTCCGCCTCCAGGTTTGAAAACGCCGCGCTTGCTTCATACCGGCTCCCGCCGAGAGAAAAACACCCTGCCTCATCTATCCTGCGCGTCTCACAGTGCAGGAATGCTTCCGCCACCAGGTCAACATCCATAAAGACCAGNNCTNTGNTATCCCTCNTCCATTCCTGNTNNNGCGTGNTNCNNCAGGAAGGANCGNNTGCNCCATAGGATTCATAATACTNCNTTNNTCCTGCGTGTGCTTCCTTCTGGTATTCCTGTTCTAAAAATATCTTCCACCTGCGGTTCAGCTCTTCCACGGAATGCACATGCGCCGCACGTATCTCCGCTATGAACTGGTCCACCTTCTGGTGGAATTTTTCTATTTTTCCCTTGGACTGGCACGCGCCCGGTTTCGCATGGACAAGCCGTATCTCCAGCTTTGCGCAGGCCTTTCCAAGGTGGTCCGCCGTGTACTGCACCCCGTTGTCAAGATAGGCGCAGTCGAATTTCCCGGCTTTTAACAGTGCCTTATGGAACGTGTCCTCCACGATCTCCTGCCTCTGGTTCCCGTAAAACTCTGACTGCACGATGTACCTGGAATGGTCGTCGATCAGGGAGGATAAATAGGTCTTTAGCAGTTCCCCGTCTGTTGTCCTAAGCTCTGGGGCCGTACTTGATGTCGCCCTGTAAAAGCTCCATCCTGTGCGGTCTGCACAAACGTCTGGATGATACGGCGCGTTTTTCTGCATACCTCTTCATCTGTTTCCTCCCAAACCCAGCTTCGTACAGATGTCTCTGGTGCTAGAATATAAATAGTACAAGTTAGACATGGAAAATTCCTAATATAAAAGTATAATAAATAACAGATGGAGGAATGGACATGGCTACACAGTACACAGAAGATTTTAAGAAG
>WFLY01000055.1 GCA_009177215.1 Bacillota bacterium | reverse complement strand
AGTCAGATAGGAGTGGTTTTGCAGGAAAATTTCCTTTTTGCGGGAACTATTCTGAATAACATCAAATTTGCAAAGCCGGAGGCTTCATATGAAGAAGTGATTCGCGTGGCAAAAATGGCAAATGCCCATGATTTCATTTGTAAGCTGCCTGACGGCTATAATACTTATGTGGGAGAGCATGGGTATAATCTGTCGGGAGGGGAAAGACAAAGGATTGCCATTGCCAGAGCGATGTTGAACGACCCGAGACTTTTGATTTTGGATGAGGCTACGGCAAGCTTGGATACGGAGAGCGAATATCTGATTCAAAAGGCGATTGGAAGACTGACGAAGGGTCGTACCACCTTTGCCATTGCCCACAGGCTGTCTACATTAAAGGACGCCGATCGTTTGGTGGTTATAGACGGACATCATATTGCGGAGGTCGGTACCCATGAAGAGCTTCTTGCACGGAAAGGGATTTATTACGGTCTGGTACAGGCGCAGTTAAAGGTCAGACTGTGAGCTTTTTGCACGATATTCGCTGGGAGTGCAGTGCTTTTGCTGCTTAAATATCCGGTTAAAGGTAGAGATGCTTGAAAAGCCGGACTGTAAAGCTATTTCGGTAATGGAACGGTCCGGCTGTGCCAAAAGCTCCTCAGCNATTTTGNTGCGCCGATAATTTAAGTAATCGCAAAAGGTGAAGCCTGTATNTTGCTTAAATAATCTTGAAAAATGATATTTGCTNAAGCCTATGGCAGAAGCGGTATTTTCTAAATTTAAATCATCTGTATCATTAGAATCAATATATTCCAATAATGCATTAAATTTCTGAACATATTCCTTTTGTTTATAGGAATGGACATTAGGAAAGGGATTGGCGGTGTCCATCCTGTTATAGCCAAGTTTTGCGAACAGGTTCAGCAGCAGCGAATAAATAGAAAGCTCACAGTAGTTGCTTTTGCTGAAATACTCGTCCTTCATCTGAATCAGGTAGGAGTAAAGCTCGTNATNGATTTGNNNATAAGNGTCCTTNGTAATATGAANNNNCTNGCTNAATATTGATTGTATGCTGGAAAATCCCTTTATTTTTGAAAAAAAGGAAATGTCGATTAAATAGATAAAGCGTTTCCCTTCTTCCGGGGCGGACAGGCTGTGCAGCTCACCGGGAGGGATAATGAGAATTTCTTCAGGAAATATGTGGTAAAGAATATTATCAATATACGCATCATAGTAATTCTCAACGGGTAAGATGATTTCAAGAGCGCTGTGCCAGTGAGTGGGAAAATGCCGATGCAGGTCGTTAAACCAAATACGAATGGTGGAATCGCTCTTAAAAGATACGATCTCCTCGGAGTTTTTGATCACCGTACCTGTAAAATCGTAATTAACGGAATATAAATCAATATCCTTTTTATTTGGATTTTGTGTTTCTGACATCATAATCTCCATTCCGAAGCGTTTATATTATGCTCCTTTTATGTTGTAAGCTGCCGTGCAATAGTTGCTTTGGCAAGACAGATTTGAAAATAATTATTATATAAAATGTCATTAGTTTTGCACTAAAAGCAGTCATCTTGTATAGGCATATTCTAGCATTTATTATTAAAAAAGTAAATAATGCACAACATTGAGACGGTATTTTTTATAAAAAATACGGCAATTCATGAATATAATTAAGCAACAATTGAGGAGATATCTTAAGAAGCTTTAAAGTATAATATAAACATCACAACGTGATCATTGTGAAAATGCATTGAAATGTATAAAAATACATGTGATGTATAAATACATACAATGTATTACTATGTTTATCTGATACAGGGAGGCAGTTATGAAGGACTCTGTTAAAAAGTTAATTTTATTTGGAAGCGTAGTACTCGTAATAGCAGCAGTGTATGTTATTAGGAGTTTTACTGCTGTTACGGANTTTAGCAGTAAATATGAGGGCGNTGACNTTACAANNGATGTTGAGGGTACGGTGAGAGAGGGAACTTATACCCGTTATATTGCGGCTCATGAGGAGGCTTCCTGCCCTCAGGCAGATGTTGAGGTCGCAGTGCTTGATTACATAGCGGGCGAGAATGTGCAGGCTTATACAGAATATGAAGGTACTGAGAATGTGCTTTTTACGGAGAGCGACTCTACTGTCACATGGAAGGTGCAGGTGCCTGAGGCGGGCTTTTATAATGTGTATCTGGAGTATATGGCTGCACAGTCCAGAGGCGTTGCGGTGGAGAGGGCTCTTTATATTAATGACGAGCTTCCTTTTACGGATGCGGGCAATATTGCATTTACAAGATTGTGGACGGACGGCGGAGAGGTTAAAGTAGATAATCAAGGCAATGAAATCCGCCCTACACAGGTTGAGACCTTTGACTGGCAGAATGCATATTGCCGCGATGATATGGGCTATATTACAGAACCTTACTGGTTCTATTTTGAAAAAGGGGAAAACACTCTTACCCTTAAAGGTGTAAATGAACCTATGGCGATCAAAAAGCTGATTGTCAAGGGTGTGGAGAATAAACCTTCCTATGAAGAATATCTTATGGCTCAGACCGGCAGCGCGGCAACGGGCGAGGGATTGACTTATATACAGGTTGTACAGGGAGAAGATGCGAATCTTCGTTCGGAATCTTCTTTATATGCAAAGTATGACCGCTCTTCGCCCACTACATATCCAAACAGTGTTATGAATACGGTTTTGAATTATACCGGTGGTGAAGCGTGGAGCACTGCGGGTCAGTGGATACAGTGGGATTTTGAGGTTCCCGAAGACGGTTATTATAATATCACTGTGAAGGGCCGCCAGAATTATTCGCGAGGCAGTGTGTCCAGTAGAAGCGTATACATAGACGGAGAGATGCCTTTTGATGAGATGAAGGAAATCTCCTTTGATTACAGCAGCGATTGGAATTGCATGACGCTTGCCGACGAGGAGGGCACACCCTATCGGTTTTACCTGACGGCAGGAACACATAACATCCGTTTGGAGATAACCATGGGCAGCATGGGTACCATTTTAGAACAGATTGAGGATTCCACATATCGTTTGAATCAAATTTATCGTAAAATTTTGGTATATACCGGTGCTACTCCTGATAAATACAGAGACTATCATATTGATCAGGTATATCCTGAGGTTATGGAAGCTATGGAGCTGGAGTATAAACGACTGTATAAGATTGTAGATGATACAGTTGCTCACACAGGACAGAAAGCGGATCAAATTGCAACTGCTCAGACCTTGGCGCAGCAGTTGGAAAGATTTGTGAAAAAGCCTGAAAAGATTACTTTGGAATTTACGACCTTTAAGGATAATATTACCGCTCTTGGAACGGCGGCTTTGAACATGTGTTCATCCAAACTGGATGTTGATTATTTGGTAATAAGCGGTACAGAGGTGGAGCCGGAGAAAGATTCGGCAGGAGCATTTGCCAAAATATGGCATGAGATTAAATCCTTTGCGGCATCCTTCGTAGTGGATTATGATTCTGTAGGTGATGTATACGATGCTGACTCTGACGAAGTTGTCAAGGTGTGGGTGCTTACCGGACGTGATCAGGGTACTATTTTGAAATCTATGGTAGACGATACCTTTACCCCTGAGAGCGGAATCAAGGTTAATGTGGAGATTGTTGCGGCGGATGCACTTTTGAATGCGGTTCTTGCGGGAAGAGGACCCAATGTAGTGTTGTCGGTTGGAGCAAACCTTCCTGTGGACTATGCATTGCGTGGAGCTGTGGAAGATTTGACTCAGTTTAGCGATTTGGACGAAGTACTGGCAGCTTACAGCCCAAGCTCTTATGAACAATACGGGCTGGACGGAAGCCTGTATGCTCTTCCTGAGACACAGCAGTTTGCTGTAATGTTCTACCGTACCGATATCATGGAAGAACTTGAATTGGAGATTCCCCGGACATGGCAGGATTTGATTGAGCTGCTGCCCACTATTCAGGGTAGCAATATGTCGGTGGGCTTGCCTAGTGCGGCCGGTAGCAGTACCAATGCTGCGCAAACGACTGCTACGATGGCAAATATGCCGGATCTGTCAATGTACTTTAGCCTGCTGTTCCAGTACGGCGGTGATTTGTACAATGAAAGAGGTACCAGAACGGCGGTAGATACGGAGGCAGGTGTGGATGCGTTTGCGGATTACTGTGAGTACTTTACCGATTACGGTCTGCCTACGATTTACGACTTTGTCAGCCGTTTCCGTTCCGGTGAAATGCCTATCGGTATTGCACTATATACTACATATAATACCTTGGTAGTATCTGCTCCTGAGATTCGTGGTCTTTGGGATTTTACTTTGATTCCCGGCACGGAGAGGACGGATGAAAACGGAAGTACATATATTGATCACTCCTCCTTTATTACAGGAAGTGCGACTGTCATGATTAAGACGGAAGATGAAAGTCTGAGAAACAAGTCGTGGGAGTTTATGAAGTGGTGGGCCGATGCGGATACTCAGGTACGCTTCGGACGTGAGATTGAAGCGCTTTTAGGCTCCTCCGCAAGATATGCAACGGCAAACAGAGATGCTTTTGAACAGTTGTCTTGGAATTCCGAAGATATCGCCACGTTGAATGCGCAGTGGGATCAGACAGTCGGCATTAGAGAGGTGCCCGGTGGTTACTATACCGGACGTCACATAGCCAATGCTATCCGTAGGATTATCAATAAAAACGAGGATCCTAGAGAGACCATCATAGACTACTCCATTACCATTGATGATGAGATAAAGAAGAAGCGTAATGAATTCGGCTTGCCGTTAGAATAGAGGAGGTTGAGATGAAAGAATACCTAAGGAAATATTTTGCATTGCGTAAGCATAATTTTCAAGTAACTATGAAAAAGATGAAACGGAGTAAAATGTGTTATGCATTTTTGGCGCCGTATGCATTAGTGTTTACCATGTTTTATATACTGCCTGTTATTACAGCTATCTTTTTCAGCTTTACCTATTATAACGTTTTGGAAAGTCCTAGATTTATCGGTATAGACAATTATGTGAACTTGATTTTGCAGGACGATGTATTCCTGATAGGTGTGAAAAATACCTTTATGATTGCGGTTATTACAGGACCGCTGGGGTACATAATGGCATTCTTGTTTGCATGGCTGATTAATGAGCTGCCGAGGTGGATACGAACCATAGCGATTGTAGTGTTTTATGCTCCTTCTATAGCGGGTAACCTGTTTACTATTTTTACAGTATTTTTCAGAGGAGACGCTTATGGATATGTGAACGCTTTCTTAATGAATGTAGGTATTATTGATGCCCCTATATTGTGGCTCGTTAATCCTACTTATATGCTTCCGATTTGTATGATTGTTATTTTGTGGATGAGCTTGGGTTCCGGCTTCCTTGCCTTTGTTGCAGGTTTGCAGGGTGTAGACAAATCCCAGTTTGAAGCAGGATATATGGACGGTGTGAAAAACAGATGGCAGGAGCTATGGTATATTACGCTTCCCAATATGAAGCCGATGTTGATGTTCGGCGCTGTTATGACTATCACCCAGTCCTTTGGTGTCTGCGAACAGACCATGCAGCTGTGTGGTTATCCCAGTACGGATTATGCGGCGCGAACAATTGTAACCCACCTGTATGACTACGGTATCACCCGATTTGAGATGGGCTATGCTTCAGCAATAGCGACCTTGCTGTTTTTGATTATGATATTATGTAACAAAGCAATTCAAAGCATATTGAGAAGAGTAGGAACCTGATNTGAGTAAANAGACAAAACAAGAAANAGAAATGCAGTNTAAACANAGANTATTGAAGANAAGGAAGCCCAATAGATNCAGAGGAGGAGATATATTTATCTATTTGTTCCTTCTGCTGATGGCAATGGTTATGGTTTTTCCTTTGGTATATGCGGTAAACAGTGCGTTGAAGCCATTGGACGAATTGTTTATGTTCCCGCCGAAGNTTTTTGCACAGAACNCAACTATGGATAACTTCTTGGATTTGTTTGTTACCATGGGTAAATCATGGGTAACCTTTTCCAGATATATTTTTAACACAGTGTTTATTACAACAGTAGGTACTGTTGGACATTTAATTATTGCATCTATGGGAGCTTTTGTAATAGCAAAGTATGATTTTCCCGGCGGTAAGACTTTCTTCAATGTTGTTGTTACTGCATTGATGTTCACCGGTTATGTAACACAGATACCAAGCTATCTGATTATTAACGGTTTGNGATGGGTTGATACTAACTGGGCTATTATCGTTCCCGCATTTNCGCTCCNTATGGGCTTCTTCCTAATGANACAGTTTATGGAAGGTCTGCCTATGTCTCTGATAGAAGCAGCGAANATTGACNGCGNCAGTGTAATGGAGAATANTCATGGGTATTGTAATNCCGAATGTANAACCGGCTTGGCTNACCATGATTATCTATTCCGTACAGGGTCTTTGGAATAATAGAGCATCCATGTATATTTATTCTGAGGAAAAGAAGACTTTGGTTTATGCCCTGCAGCAGGTACAAAGCGGCGGTATCGCAAGAACCGGTCAGGGTGCAGCANTTGCAGTTATCGNAATGATCGTACCGGTCATCATCTTCANTTTANCTGAGAGCCAGATCTTGGANACAATGGCAAGCTCCGGTTTGAAGGATTAATTAGGATAAGAGGATTNATGATATGAGAAAAACGATGAAAAGGTTTGCGGCATTAATAGCCGGTATGGTANTAGTNNTTGGCNCTTCCATGGTGGTATGTGCAGAGGAAGGTTATACCTATAATTTTGACTACTGGGGAGATATTCAATATTCTCCGGACGCATACAGTGTGGTGGGAGTATATACCTCTGTAGAACTGGGGCTGGACAAAAGATTGAGTTCGCCCTCCGGTTTATATGTATACGATAATTTTGTGTATATTTGCGATACGGGAAATAACCGTATTTTGGAGCTGGAGAGAACCGGTGCAGACAGTTTAGAATTGGTACGGGAGATTGAGAGCTTTCGCGGAAATGTAGAGAACAATACGTTTTCAAGTCCAAGCGACATTGCGGTGACGGATGATGGTTTTATGTTTATCTGTGATAAGAATAACAATCGTATTTTGAAGCTGGATATGGATTTGAACTATATAATGGAGTTTGTAAAGCCTGATGACGCTAATTTTAATCAGGATATGAGCTTCTTACCCAGTAAGCTTGCTGTGGACAGTGCAGGACGTATATATTGCATTGCAACCAATGTAAATAAGGGTCTGATAAAATATGAGGCAGACGGTGAGTTTTCGGGTTTTGTGGGAGCTACACCGGTTACTTATGATTGGACGGACTATATATGGAAAAAATTGGCGACCAAGGAACAAAGAGAACAGATGGCTTCCTTTGTACCTACCGAGTATGACAACGTCTACATGGATCACGATGGATTTATTTATGCGGTAACCAGTACGGTATCCGAAGCAGATTTGGATTCCGGAGCCATTGATTCGGTTAGAAGGCTGAATTTAATGGGGAAAGATATTCTGATCAGAAACGGAAACTGGTATGTTATTGGTGATATCCATTGGGGCGAAGGCGGCGGTTTTACAGGACCTTCCTTAATGACGGATGTAACTGCCTTTGATAATGATACTTATGCAGTGTTGGACAAAAACAGAGGACGTATCTTTGGCTATGACGATCAAGGAAGGCTTCTGTGGGGCTTTGGAGGCAGCGGTAACATGGACGGTTATTTTAAGAATCCTACCGCTATCGATCACATGGACCGTGATATTTTAGTGCTGGATGCACTGGATTGCAGTCTTACCTTGTTTACGCAGACTGAATTTGGTAAAAAAGTATTCAATGCCATTGAACAGTTCCAAAACGGAGAATATGAAAAATCCGGTGAGAGCTGGCAGGAAGTTATGGATATGAACGGTAATTATGATCTTGCCTATATTGGTATCGGTCGTGCTCTTCTCCGTCAGGAAAAATACCATGAGGCAATGGATTATTTTGAATTGAAATGGGATGCGGATAATTATTCCAAGGCGTATAAGCAGTATCGTAAGGAATGGGTAGAGGATCATATCGTATTGATAATTTTAATCCTGTTTGCAGCACTGTGCCTGCCATTGATTATCGGCAGAATAAAGAAAGTCAAGCAAGAGATAGATACAGCAGATATCTTTAAAGAATAAGGAGGGGATGGAGGAAAGTATGTTAGCTTCATTAAAAAAGAAAGAAAATTGGATGCATTATCTTAAGACATTGAAGTTTGCGCTTTACTGCATTACTCATCCAATGGACGGATTTTGGGATCTGACACATGAAAAGCGAGGTTCCCTTGCAGCGGCAAATACCATTTTAATTCTGTCATTGATTGCCAGAATTGCAAAGCTACAGTTTACAAGCTTTATCTTTGTGGAGGTATATTGGGAGGATGTAAATATTTTTCTTTACATAGCGAGCATTGTATTCCCTTTGGTGTTGTTTTGTGTGGGAAACTGGGGATTGACTACTTTGTTTGACGGTAAGGGGAGATTGAAACAGATTTATATGGCAACCTGTTATGCCCTGACCCCTTATCCCCTGATGCAGTTTCCGCTGATTTTCTTCAGCAATGTTGTTACCACAGAAGAGGCAGAGTTTTATTCTGTACTCAGCGGTCTGTCACTGGTATGGGCAGCTTTGTTGATTATAGCAGCTATGATGCAGATACATGAGTATTCTGTCAGCAAGACTCTGTTCTTTATGGTAGCTTCCCTGTTTGCTATGCTGGTTATGGTGTTTATATTACTTTTGTTCTTTAGCATGATCAGTCAGGGCATCGCTTATTTTGTATCCATAGCAAGGGAAATCATGTTCCGAATGTAGCGGAAATAGTATGAGGAATTGGAAGCTTAGGAGATTAACCATGAAAAAGGATAAAGCAGTAAGAAAAGCAGAAATGAAAGCTGCATTAATCAGACAATTGAAGAGCCTGATTGGCCCATTGGTAGTACTTTTGGTCATAGTTGCAGGTATTTTTGTCATCATGTTCTATCAGGGGAAAAAAGAGCGCGAAGAAATCATTTCGGTGAATGCCTACGAGGGCGAGACAGAGGAAATGGTGCTGGAAAGCGACAAGATTAAGTTTGTTCTGGATCCAACTACGACACAGTTTACAGTACAGGTAAAGAATACCGGGGCTGTGTGGAGTTCGAATCCGGAGGGTGCGGCAAATGATCCGCTGGCGCTGTCATTGGATAAACAGAAATTGCAATCCACATTAGTTTTGACATACAGTACGG
Source organism: Bacillota bacterium (assembly GCA_009177215.1). Taxonomy (GTDB): domain Bacteria; phylum Bacillota; class Clostridia; order Lachnospirales; family Lachnospiraceae; genus Acetatifactor. The sequence goes on along the minus strand of WFLY01000055.1, from coordinate 10,797 downwards.
CAAACGGTGTTGATACTGTTTTTAATAATTTTGCCTATAGTATTGAAAAGCAGATATATGATATTGAGCAGGGTGATGATTATATCAAGGTATATTATTCGGTGGGTGATATCGATAAGGAATTTATAGTACCACCGGTTATTACCGAGGACAATCTGGCTTTAATTACGAAGAATATGAGTAATGCGAACGCCATGATGGTGGAACAGTATTATAAAAAATATGATATTAATAATTTGGGCAAAGGCGATGATAAGGACGCACTGCTTGCCAGTTATCCTATTTTGGAACAAGAAGTTATCTATGTGTTACGTGATACAACCAGAGACGGTGTAAAAATAAAGCTGGAGCTTTATTTTGAAGAAGCCGGATATACCTATGAGGATTATCAAAGGGATAAAGATTTGGACTTTGCAGAAAGGACCAATGATAAGCCGGTATTTAATGTGAATGTGGTTTATCGCTTGGACGGAGACGATTTGATAGTGGAGGTTCCTTTAAAAGAAATTCAGTGTAGGGAAGATTATCCTCTGCTTAACCTGAGCGTATTGCCTTACTTTGGAGCGGGCAGTACGGATGAGGATGGCTATATACTGGTACCGGAAGGCGGAGGCGCATTGATTCATTTTAATAACGGTAAGATTGCCCAAAGTGCTTACTATGCTAATCTGTATGGTTGGGATATGGCATTAGACCGAGATGCGATAGTTCATGAGACTCGTACTATTTATAATGTGTTTGGTGTAGCAAAGGAGGATTCTTCCTTTATCTGTATTTTGGAGGATGGTGCAGCCTATGCTTCTGTACAGGCAGATATCAGCGGTAAGAATAGCAGTTACAATGCGGTAAACGCCGTATATAGCATCTACAACAGAGAGCAGTACGATGTAGAAGAAATGAGTACATCTGCAATGTTTGTTTATCAACCGGAGCTTCCGGACGAGAGCTTGATAAGCAGATATCGTTTTGTGAATTCCGGCAATTATGTAGATATGGCGGCAAATTATGGTGAATACCTGCAGAAAAATTATGATGGATATATGGTTCTCAATGAGGATACGGAAGTACCTGTTTCCGTTGAAATCTTGTCCGCTGTGGATAAAGTAAAGCAGGTTTGCGGTATACCGGTGTCCAGACCCTTAGAGTTGACCACCTATCAGGAAGCGGCCGAGATGATTCGTGAGCTGAAGGGCGAAGGTATGAATAATTTGTCCGTAAAGCTGACCGGTTGGATGAATGGCGGTGTTAATCAGTCTATGCTCAGTAAGGTAAAGCTGATTTCGGATTTGGGCGGTAGGAAGGATTTCAATAATCTGCTGAGTACGGCAGAAGAGTTGGGAGTAGAGTTATATCTGGACGGTGTGACAAATTATGCTTATGACAGCAATTTACTGGATGGCTTCTGGGTGTACAGTGATGCGGCAAGATTTGTCAGCAAGGAAAAAGCAGAGTTATATACTTATGATACGGTGGATTTTAATAAACAGAAAGGCAGAGATACCTACTATCTGCTGAGACCCTCTTTAATCAGCGAGATGGCAGATAATTTAGTGGCTTATGCACAGAAGAATAATACGAGTGTATCCTTTAGGGATATAGGAAAGGAATTATCTTCAGACTTTAGCCGTAAAAATACGGTGAGCCGTCAGGCGGCTCTGAAAATGCAGGCTGAGAAGTTAAAGTCTGTTAAGGATACCGGCATAGGTGTCATGATTAATATGGGTAATGATTATGCTATTGCCTATGCGGATATGGCGGTAAATATGGATTTAGCCGGTGCCGAGTATACAATTCTTGACCAAAATATTCCTTTTTATCAACTTGCCGTTCATGGTTATGTGAATTATACGGGAGAATCCCTGAACCTGACACAGAACTATGAAAAGGAATTATTAAAGTCTGCGGAGTATGGTGCGGGATTAGCATTTACATTAATGGATGAAAGCAGTTTTTCCCTGCAGAAGACTTTGTATACCGATTATTTTGGCGCTGAGTATGCCGCTTGGCATGACAGGATGCTGGAGATTTACACCAGATATAATGCGGAGTTAGGGCATGTCTTTAATCAGAGGATGACAAATCATGAGCTGGCAGCACCTCAGATTGCATGTACGACATATGAAGATGGCACAAAGGTTTATGTGAATTATACCTATTATGATTACACTGCAAAAGACGGAACGGTGGTTCCGGCGAGAGATTATGCGGTAGTTCGCTAGACTTTATTTTAGGAAGGAATAGAAAGGATTGTAACTATGAAGAGACAAAAGAAATTAGTGGGTCTTCAGAAAAGAAAAGCAATAGCCGGATATATCTTTATATTGCCTTTCATTATCGGCTTCTTGGCATTTATGGTAAAACCGTTATTCCAATCGTTGTACATGAGCTTTTGTGATGTTCAGGTCAGTTCGGCAGGCTTTAAGTTTGTCTTTTATGATATTGGGCAGTACAAGAGGGCCTTTATGGTAGATACGGAATACAGCCGTAAGCTGACGGAGGAAATCTCCAGAATGTGTATTAACTCTGTGGCTATTATGGTATTCAGTTTTTTCGTGGCGCTGATATTAAACCAGAAATTTAAAGGTCGTGCGTTGGTAAGAGCCATATTTTTCCTGCCCGTAATCTTATCTTCCGGTGTTATACTGGGAGTAGAATATGATAATGCACTTTTGGCTTCTCTGCAGGATTTGATTGCTGAAAACGGAGGTGGTCCTAATGTAACGGATGCTATCAAGAATATTCTTGTGACCTCCGGTGTGGGTGTGAGAGCGTTTGAACAGGTATTTGAGATTGTGGATGGTGTTTATGATGTGGCAATAGCCTCGGGTATCCAGATTATCATCTTTCTGTCCGGATTGCAGACTATCTCCTCCAGCATGTATGAAGCTGCTGCTATAGAAGGGTGTACGGCGTGGGAAAGCTTATGGAAGATTACTTTTCCTATGGTCAGTTCTTTGTTCTTGGTAAATTGGATATATACGGTTATCGATTTCTGTATGAGATCGGATAATGAAATAATAGAAAAGATTAGCACGACCATGATTGCCAACTTAAATTACGGCTTTGCCTCGGCAATGGCATGGGCATACTTTGCTATTGTAATTGTAATCATCGGTGTAAGCTCATTTATCATTTCAAAGGGGGTTTATTACTATGATTAAGACTGCTGCTAAGAAAATGTCCGTTAAAGAAAGATATATAGCATTTCGGGAGAGAAACCGTAAATCAGAAGGATATTATTTAAGAAAAAAAGCTATGCAGGTAACGATCTCCGTTGTGAGAGCAATTCTTTTGTTTGGTTTGTGCTTTTTAATTTTGCAGCCCATTCTGAACAAGATATCCATTAGCTTTATGGAAGAGCAGGATTTATATAATTCGATGGTTACCAATGTTCCGGAGCATTTTACAACCGATAACTATGAGTTGGCTTCACAGTTTATGCAATATGGGAAAAGTCTTAGAAATACTTTTGTGATTTCGTTGACCATTGCAATCGTTCAGATTGCAGTATGTACTCTGGTAGGATATGGTTTTGCCAGATTTGATTTTCCCCTTAAGAAATTTTGGTTTGCCTGTGTTATGCTGGTAATTTTAGTACCACCGCAGACGATATCCACGTCCTTATATCTGCATTTCAGATATTTTGATATTTTCGGTATCTTTAAATTGATTTTAGGGCATGAGATAAATTTGAGAGGCTCGATTATTCCTTATTATTTGATGAGTATGACTTGCATGGGTCTGAAGAACGGTTTATATATATTTATGATACGCCAGTTCTTTCGTAATATTCCTAAGGAGCTGGAGGAGGCGGCTTATGTAGACGGCTGCGGTACATTAAAGACCTTCCTTAGAATTATGCTTCCGGATGCAACACCGATTTTGACATCCTGTTTCCTGTTTTCTTTTGTATGGCAGTGGACGGACAGATTTTATTCCCAGACCTTTCTTGGAGGTACACAGCTCTTGTCTATTCAGCTAAGCAGTATTGGTGAAAAGCTGAGTCACTATCTTTTATATACATTGTACCAACCCGGCGGCGCTTCCGTGGGTTACACTAACTGTATCGTAGCTACCGGTACTTTGATGGTGATTACTCCTCTCTTAATTCTGTATTTATTTGCACAGAAGGGATTTGTGGAAAGTTTAAGTAGCTCTGGTATTAAGATGTAAAATATGTTATAATTAAAGTCGGTACTTAGTTCCTGACGGATGCTTTTGATGTTACAAACCGGAAAATGTGAATTGTTGAGGGTATTTGGCAGGAAAGAGTATATAAATTTAAGGAGGATTAAAAAATGAAAAGTAAAATTGTAAAGAGAGTACTTGCTGCTTCTATGGCAATTGTAATGGTGGCAGGTATGGCAGGCTGTGGCGCCGATACTGCTAGTGGCGATGCAAGCACACCTGCTGATCCTGATGATAGCTCTACTACCTCGGATTCTACTCCCGAGGATGAGTCCAGTGAAGAGGAAGAGCTTGGTCAGTATACTGTATTGAAGGATGAAAACGGTAACGTATATGATTTGGGCGGTATGGAAATTATCGTTCGTGACTGGTGGAGTGGCGAGGAAGAAGCGCCTAAGAATGCATACGAGGAGGCTCGTAAGGAATATCGCGATTGGATTCAGGAGACCTATAACTTCACTATCAAACAGCAAGCTATTAGTAGCTGGGCAAGTGTGCCTGAAGATTACGCTAACTATGTAACTTCCGGCGGTGATGATAACAACTATGTATTTATTCTGCGTTCCGGTTCCGAGCTGGTGCAGGCTATGAATAATGATTTGATGTATGATTTGTCTACTCTGGACTGTCTGGACTTCTCCGAGGCTAAGTGGAACGGTCAGGGTGGTGTACATGCACAGATGAGTAAGGCTGGCGCTATCTATGGTATGGCAGCCGGCGAGCATGAGACCAAGGGTGGTTTATACTTCAATACCAGACTTCTGAAAGAAGCAGGTGTAGAGCCTCAAGAGATTTATGATATGCAGGAGAATATGACATGGACCTGGGATGCTTTCACAGATATGTGTGAAAGAGTACAGGCTGACCTTGATAACGATGGTGTGATTGATCGTTACGCCACAGTTAACTTTACTTCTGTGACTTATCCTCTTGCCGTATACTCCAATGGCGGTGACTTTATCGCTCTGGGTGATGATGGTAAGTACTACAATGATTTGGAGTCCGAGGAAACTATAGAGGCTTTGAACTGGGTAAACAGCTGGCTTGATAAATATAACTGCCCTCAGGGTGACAGAGAGTGGGATTACTTTGTTCCAGCATTTATAAACGGTGAAGCTGTATTCCTTCCTGAAGAAGCCTACAGATCAGGTCAGCATTTTGCAGATATGGAAGACGATTTCGGTTTCGTATGCTTCCCTATGGGACCTAAGGCAAGTGATTACACCAATATTTACAATGACAATCCTAACTGTATCCCTGCTTGCTATGATGCAGACAAAGCTTGGAAGATAGCATTTGCTTTCAATCTGTTTACAGAACCCGTTCCCGGATATGAGGATTACTCTTCTACTCTGGCATCTTCATACAACAACTTCAGAGATACCGAATCTGTAGAGCTTACAACTGCAAGATTGTTAAAGAATGGTCGTGTAACTTATATCAACATGATCCCTGGTATTGACCTTGGTTCCGATATGGGTTGGTGGAACTTCAGTGAGAAGACTCCTGCACAGGTAGCAGAAGAAGTTAGACCTGTATGGGCAGCTTATCTGGAAGAAGCTAATAAGTAATTCATTGTATTGAAATAAATAATGTTTATTTAAAAGGGGTGGTATTTTCCGGGTACCTCCCCTTTTTCTAAACGGGATGCAATAACTCTACTATATATGAAAGGGAGTATTGGCTATGAAAAAAGAAAATGAGAAGGCTAACGTAAAAAAAACAAATATAAAGAGACCAGATGCTGCTGCTAAGCTGCAGAAAAAAGCCATTAAAAAAAGATTATTAGAGTCCTATGGTATTGTTATTGCACTTTCCGTTGTAGCAAGTATTATAGCGCTTATTATTTTGCAGAATATTGGTAGTCAGTTTTCTAAGTTTTATGATAGTAATTATCGTGTGGCAATGGAAACTTGGAATGCGCGCTATACACAATTGTCTGCAAGAAGTGCATTGCTCAGTGCAATGGTGGATGAAGATTTGAAGGTCACTATGCAGCAGATGGAAGAAGCAACGGCTCAGCTGGAAGAAATGGGAAACATTTTGAACGGTATGAAACAGATTTACACCGGCGATGTTTCTGCTATAGAGAAGATAGATGAAGACAGATTGGCAGCAATGGAATATGTAAAGGACATGCTTGAAAGCGTTGCCTACGGACAGCATAGTAAGGCATATGCTGTTATGAAAGAAAGCTATGTGCCAAGAGTAAATGAAATCGCACAGCTGCTGGAAGACGTCGCAGTGGAAGCCGATGAAGAGGCAAGAAGCAAAGTGTCTTTTGCTAATATTATGCTTTTGATTGCAGTAATTGCTATAGTATTGATTTTATTGGTTTGTGTTGCNGTTGCAATNNGTTTNNGGGTTAANATNGCAAAAAGTATTAGCNNGCCTGTGGGCGAAATTGAAGGCGNGGCAAAGAAATTATCNGAAGNTGATTNGAACGTAAATATTGCCTATAGAGCTGAANATGAATTGGNAAGATTGGCAGAGAGTATGCGTGCCAGCTGTGAATTCATGAAAGAGGTTATAACAGATACGGATTATTTGCTGCATGAGATTGCGGCAGGCAATTTTAAGGCAGAGTCAGAACATGAAGAAGTATACATAGGAGATTTTAAAGGGCTTTTAACCTCTATGCAACAAGTGAAGGCTCAGCTTAGCGATACGCTGACAGAGATTAATGAGTCCGCTACGCAGGTAGCTTTAGGGGCAGAACAGATGGCACAAGGAGCGCAGTCCTTGGCAGAGGGAGCCACCGATCAGGCAGGAGCGGTACAGGAGCTTACCGCGATGGTAAACGGTGTGTCTGAGCTTGCTCAAAAAACAGTGGAAACCACTAAGGAATCCTATGAACATGCAATGCAGTTTAGGCAGGAGATAGAAAACGGGCAGCATGAGATGGATAATCTATTAGCAGCTATGGAACGTATCAGTGATACTTCCACACAGATTGAGAAGATTATAGCAGAAATTGAGGATATTGCCTCTCAGACAAATCTGCTTTCATTAAATGCATCTATTGAGGCTGCAAGGGCGGGAGAAGCCGGAAGAGGCTTTGCCGTAGTGGCAGATCAGATTGGTAAGCTGGCGGCAGATAGCGCACAGTCCGCAGTGAATACCAAGAAGATGATACAGAAGGCTTTAGAGGAGATTGAAAAAGGTAATGAAATTACCAACCGCACTTCTGAAACTATGGGCAAGGTTGCAGACGGTATTGATATGCTTGCCGATAGTGTGCAGGAGGTTAATGGAAGAGCTGCAGATCAGGCGGAATCCATTAGTCAGGTTGAGCTAGGCATTGAACAGATTTCTACAGTTATTGAGAGTAATTCTGCGGCTGCAGAGGAAACCTCCGCTACGAGTGAGGAGCTTTCCGCACAGGCAGATAGACTGAAGGGTCTTGTTGACCAGTTTACATTGTAAAATTTGGTGTAATGCAATAAGCTTTACTGCTTCTGATTACAAGTGCGCATCGACGCAAAAGTAATAGAATTTCAGTATAGGATCGACAAATGACTTTATGCTGTTGACACCAGCATGGGCATTAGTCGGTCCTATTGTTTTTATTCCCGCGGGCAATGAGCCAAGTGCCGTGCTTAAATCCAGCTGCCGGATGGCTTGAGCATCTTGGCGAATGCCGCGAGGGTCAGATACTCCGCGGCTCTGCTGCGGGGGTTTGTTTAGCAATATGAAAAGTCTGTTATAAATACAGTTAATAAAAAAGCATAAAATAACAAACCGGCATAGTAAAATATTCCGGTGTCATTTTGACACTATGGGCAATTCTTAGCATAGAATAAATAAAGCATAATAAGTAAAAGTTAAGTGAAATGTGAGGTGCTATGGACTGCAAGGAAGGTATATTATCTGAAGACGTATATGACTATATTACTGATTTTTCTCTCGAAGGCTTAGAAGCAGAGAACGCTGCACTTTGTTATGCAACAATAGATAATAATTTTAATATTGTTTATTTTCAAAGGAGAGTATTGCCAAGTTTAGAGGTGGATTATTTTGAATATCAGAGTGTTCCCAAGCTGTATGGGCTGATGCAGGTTGAAACAGGAAACAATAGGNGNGCCGGAAACATCTTTGATCCCAACAATCTGACGGCAAGCGGAATTACACAGGTGCAAGGTCCGCCTCTGAATCTTACAGGGCGGGGAGTGATATTATGTTTTATTGATACGGGGATTGATTATACAAATCCCGTATTTTTGGATGAAAGCAGAAGAAGCCGTATTTTAGCTATTTGGGATCAGACGATTCAAACAGGCNCNNCTCCGGAAGGATTTTTATATNGTTCGGAGTATACCAGAGAGGNCATTAACAGAGCACTGCAGNCGGATGACCCCTATGAGGTGGTGCCTTCCCGGGATGAAAACGGACATGGCAGCGCTTTAGCAAGTGTAGCAGCAGGTAGCAATGTACGAGCAGGAATGCAATTTGTGGGAGCGGCACCAAATGCAGATATAGTAGTTGTAAAGCTGAAAGAATGTAAGCAATATCTGCGAGACTTCTATCTGATTCCTCAGGATGTGCCTGCATATCAGGAAAATGATATTATGCTGGCAGTTAAATATGTGGATTCTTTTGCAGTTGTGGCACAAAGACCGATAGTAATTTGTTTTGGAATGGGTACTAATATGGGAGNCCATGCAGGAAGCANGGCANTGTCCCGATATTTAGATATGATTGCAATAAAAAGAAGCCGTGCTGTGGTAGTGTGCGGCGGTAATGAGNGAAATGCATTGNATCATTTTCAGGGGAATCTGTTACAAAGTAGCTTCATATCTCCGGACGGTCTAAGAACAGGAGAAAGTCAAGCGGGAATTTATCAGGATGTGGAGATACGGGTAAANGAAGGGTCAATGGGCTTTTTCATGGAATTTTGGGGAAATATGCCTGATGTATATAATATCAGAGTCATTTCACCGGGAGGAGAGACGATACCGGCTATTCGATTAGGAGCGCGTNAAGGCATTACTTANNGATTTGTTTTTNNAAAAAGTCGTATTACTATTGATTCTGCTTTGGTGGAGCCGTCATCAGGGGTAGAATTGATTCTGTTTCGGCTACAGGAGCCTACAGCGGGAATTTGGACTTTTCGGGTTATGAGTACAGGCAATATGCATAGTGGAATATTTAATATATGGCTGCCTATCACAGAGTTTTTGAATGTACCGGTTTACTTTTTGGCTCCTTCGCCATATATTACCCTGACCGAATCGGCAATGGCGTCAAATGTGATTAGTGTATCCACCTACAATGCAGACAACAGAAGCTTTTATATAAATTCCGGCAGAGGCTACAGCCGCACTAATGAAATCAGACCGGATTTTGCAGCTCCGGGTGTGGATGTGTCCACTGTTTCGGGGAGCCGCACCGGAAGCAGCTATGCGGCAGCTATTACGGCGGGGGCAGTAGCACAATTTATGCAATGGGCGGTTATTGAAGGGAATAATGAATTTGTTGATAGCCGTGAAATAAAAAGCTATTTTATCCGTGGTGCGCAGAGAAATGTAGATACTGAATATCCAAACAGAGAATGGGGATACGGACGTCTGGATTTGCAAGGGGTTTTCCAAAGTCTTTTATATGTATAAATCTATAATATAATATTTTATTGCAATGAAAATTATGAATGGAGCTGACCGTCTGCCAAGCGAGTGTCCAAAGGCATAAATAGGGAAAAAGTCAAATACAATATAAGGAAACAAATAAAGGAATTAACGGAACTGCTGTATGAAATATTATCGTATAAAAGAAGCAATTCCCACCTTACTTTTGCTTGTGGCAATGTTCTTTGTGGGGCGTGCTATTGCAGGAGCGGTTAATGAGACAAAAGAAACCTCAGGTAATGTACTGCAATCGGAGAATTGGGGCCTGGGATTTGGCGCAGAGGGGGCAAAGCCTACCGGAAACGCCTCTGTGCAGGAAATGAGGCAATATGACGCTTATTATATGGCAGAGGACAATGAAAAAATACTTTACCTAACCTTTGACTGTGGATACGAAAATGGCAACACGGAAGCAATTTTGGATGCCTTGAAAAAGCATAATGCTCCGGCTGCCTTTTTTGTAGTGGGACATTATTTGGAGTCTGCACCGGATTTGGTNAAGCGTATNGTGGAANAGGGCCATACCGTGGGAAACCATACCTACCATCATCCGGACATGTCCAAGATTTCCGATACAGCTGCTTTCCAAAAGGAAATGGATGATGTGGAAACACTTTACAAAGAGGTTACGGGTCAGGAAATGATTATGTACTACCGTCCGCCACAGGGAAAATACAGCACGGCAAATTTGAAAATGGCAAAGGAACTGGGCTACTCAACTTTTTTTTGGAGCCTTGCTTATGTGGNCTGGAATGTAGACGACNAGCCCAGCNANGAGGAGGCGTTTAAAAAGCTTTGCGGAAGAGTTCNNCCGGGCGCTGTTGTCCTATTACATAATACCTCGAAAACCAACGGTGAAATACTTGATGAGCTTTTGACGAAGTGGGAGGAAATGGGATATCGTTTCGGAACTTTGAAAGATTTAAAAGATTCTTTTGACAAGGAGAGCTAATAACTTTATAATTGAGGAAAAGTGACATAAATT
>WFLY01000068.1 GCA_009177215.1 Bacillota bacterium | reverse complement strand
GACCTTGGAAATGTGGAGGAAGCTTACAACGAGGTATTTAAGAGATTAGGTCTTGCATAGTTATATGTAGCAATATAATGAAATGTTGTGGACAAGGGCGTCCAGTTCCCGAGGGAATTGTGCGCCTTGCCGCAGTTTCGTATGGATGTGAATTGGACGATTACCTTTGCCGCAGGAAAGGTACGGTAATCAAGTGTTCGATAATATCTATATACAGACAGAAAACGAAGACAAGCCCAAAGAGGAATGCGGTGTCTTTGGCGCTTATGATTTTGAAGGAGGAGATGTATCCTCCACCATTTATTATGGTCTGCTGGCGCTCCAGCACAGAGGGCAGGAGAGCTGCGGCATTGCGGTCAGTGATACGGGCGGACCAAAGGGTAGGGTTTTGAGCAGTAAGGACATGGGGCTTGTAAATGAAGCTTTTACGCCGGAGAAGCTTAAGAAGCTGAAAGGCGATATCGGAGTGGGGCATGTGCGCTATTCCACCGCCGGCAGCTCCACAAGAGAAAATGCCCAGCCCTTGGTGCTTAATTATGTGAAAGGAACGCTGGGGCTTGCCCATAACGGCAATCTAATCAATACGCCTGAACTGAGAAAAGAGCTGGAGTATACGGGAGCCATTTTTCAGACTACTATCGACTCGGAGATTATCGCTTACTATATTGCCAGAGAACGCCTGAATTCCAAGTCTGTGGAGGAGGCGGTAGGGCGTGCCATGGATAAAATAAGGGGCGCTTATTCGCTGGTAGTGATGTCTCCCAGAAAACTTATCGGGGCAAGAGACCCCTACGGCTTCAGACCGCTATGTATCGGAAAGAGAGACAATACTTATCTGCTGGCAAGCGAAAGCTGTGCCTTGGACACGGTGGGAGCAGAGTTTGTGCGGGATGTTCTGCCGGGAGAAATTGTGACTATTTCTCCCGAAAAGGGAATGGAGTCCGATTTAAGTCATGCAATCGCACCGGACAAGGTGGGAAGATGTGTCTTTGANTATATTTNTTTTGCCAGACCAGANAGTGTTATGGAGGGTGTCAGCGTTTATCACTCCAGAATTATGGCAGGGAANTTTCTTGCNATGGACTCACCGGTGGAGGCGGATTTGGTAGTGGGCGTGCCTGANTCCGGCAACTGCGCCGCATTGGGGTATTCCNTGCAGTCGGGGATTCCATATGGCGCCGCATTTGTGAAAAACGCATATGTGGGCAGGACCTTTATTAAGCCGGGGCAGAAGAGCCGGGAGAGCAGCGTACAGGTAAAGCTGAATCCCATCCGCGAGGCAGTGGAGGGCAAGCGTATTATTATGATAGATGATTCCATTGTGCGAGGCACCACCTCTGACCGTATTGTCAGAATGCTAAGGGAAGCAGGAGCCAAGGAAGTGCATATGAGAGTCAGCTCTCCGCCGTTTTTATGGCCCTGTTATTTCGGCACGGACGTACCGGCGCGCGACCAGCTGATTGCCTATAATCATTCCGTACAGGAAATCAGCCGTATTATCGGAACGGACAGCCTTGACTATTTAAGACAGGAGCGTTTGGATGAAATGGTAAACCATCTGGGCATATGTAAGGGCTGTTTTACGGGGAAATACCCCTTAGAGCCGCCTGTGGAAGATATTCGCGGTGAATTTGAAAAATAAACTGATTAATCATTTAAAGAGTAAAGGAGAACCCAAATGAGTACAGACAGATACCAAAGCCCTTTATCGGAGCGTTATGCCAGCAAGGAGATGCAGTATATTTTTTCTCCGGATATGAAATTCCGCACATGGAGAAAGCTGTGGATCGCCCTTGCCGAGACGGAGAAGGAGCTTGGTCTTAGCCAGAACGGCAAGCCCGTGATTACCGATGAACAGATTGAAGAGCTGAGGGCTCATGCGGAGGACATCAATTATGATGTGGCAAAGGCGAGAGAAAAAGAGGTTCGTCATGATGTTATGAGTCATGTTTATGCTTACGGACAGCAGTGCCCTAAGGCGGCAGGTATCATCCATTTGGGGGCAACCTCCTGTTATGTGGGCGACAACACCGATATTATCGTGATGACAGAGGCTTTAAGGCTTGTTAAGAAAAAGCTTGTGAATGTAATGAAGGAGCTTGCCGATTTTGCAGACAAATACAAGGCGCAGCCCACCCTTGCATTCACTCATTTCCAGCCAGCACAGCCTACTACGGTAGGAAAGCGCGCTACCCTTTGGCTTCAGGAATTTTCTTTAGATTTGGAGGATTTGGAGCATGTGCTTTCTACCATGAAACTCCTTGGTTCCAAGGGAACTACCGGTACACAGGCTTCCTTTTTGGAGCTTTTTAGTGGGGATCAGGAGACCATTGATAAGATTGACCCTATGATTGCGGAGAAGATGGGCTTTAAGGAGTGTTATCCCGTATCCGGGCAGACCTATTCCCGCAAGGTGGATACCAGAGTGGCAAATGTGCTTGCGGGCATTGCGGCGTCCGCTCATAAGATGAGCAACGATATCCGTCTGCTGCAGCATTTAAAAGAGGTGGAAGAACCTTTTGAGAAGAGTCAGATAGGTTCCTCCGCTATGGCATATAAAAGAAATCCTATGAGAAGCGAGAGAATTGCCTCTCTTTCCAGATATGTGATGATTGATGCACTGAATCCGGCAATTACTTCGGCTACTCAGTGGTTTGAGAGGACATTGGACGACTCCGCCAATAAGAGACTGTCCATTCCCGAGGGCTTCCTAGCCATTGACGGTATTTTGGATTTGTGCCTGAACGTAGTGGACGGTCTGGTTGTGTATCCCAAGGTGATAGAGAAGCGCCTCATGAGCGAGCTGCCTTTTATGGCAACGGAGAATATCATGATGGATGCCGTTAAGATGGGCGGCAATCGTCAGGAGCTTCACGAGCGCATCCGCGAGCTTTCCATGGAGGCAGGGCGAAATGTGAAGGTGGAGGGCAGGGAAAATAATCTTTTGGAGCTGATTGCTGCTGACCCTGCATTTAATATGACGCTGGAAGATTTACAGAAGACTATGGAGCCTTCCAGATATGTAGGACGTTCCAAGGAGCAGGTGGAGGCGTTCTTAGTGAATGTCATAAATCCTATTTTAGAGGAAAACAAGGCTTTACTTGGTGTTAAGGCTGAGATTAACGTTTAGGAAGATGCTCGTTTTGAGGCATATGCCGTTTAAGATTTAATCGGTTTTAGGGATTTAGGATAGAATTCAGGGAGAGATAAGAGTGAAAGATAAATCTTTCACTCACAAATTTGTGTGACTACAAACTTGCAGGTTGTGGTCAAATGGGAGGTAAACATGGGTGGTTTTTTTGGAGTCGCTGCAAAAGAGGACTGCGTTTTTGATTTGTTTTTTGGAACGGACTATCATTCCCATTTGGGAACAAGACGTGCGGGAATGGCGGTCTACAGTAAGGAGAAGGGCTATGACAGAGCCATTCATAACATTGAAAATGCCCCTTTCCGTACTAAATTTGATAATGATGTAAATTCTATGCAGGGAAATATCGGTATCGGATGTATTTCCGATTATGAGCCACAGCCTCTAATGGTACGTTCCCACCATGGAACCTATGCCATTTCTACAGTTGGCAAGATTAACAATATTGATGCTATCATGAAAGAGCTTTTTGTTAAGGGGCATTCCCACTTTCTGGAGATGAGCGGCGGTGATATCAATGCCACGGAGCTTGTGGCGGCTATTGTAAACCAGAAGGATAATCTGGTGGAAGGAATTCAGTACGCTCAAGAGATTATTGACGGTTCTATGACGATATTGATTATGACCCCAAAGGGAATTTATGCCGCACGTGACCGTATGGGAAGAACTCCTGTTGCAATCGGGAAGAAGGAGGGCGCTTATTGTGTGTCCTTTGAGAGCTTTGCATACCTGAATCTGGGTTATACGGAGGAGAGGGAGCTTGGACCGGGGGAAATCGTGGTGTGTACTCCCGAGGGAGTACACACCATGGTACAGCCGGGAAAGGATATGAAAATCTGTACCTTTTTGTGGGTTTACTACGGTTATCCTTCCTCTTCATACGAGGGTATCAGTGTAGAAAAGATGCGCTACAACTGCGGTTCCCTCTTGGCGGAGAGGGATGATGTGCAGCCGGATATCGTGGCAGGAGTGCCTGATTCGGGAACGGCTCATGCAATCGGCTATGCCAACCGTTCGGGGATTCCTTTTTCGAGACCCTTTATCAAGTATACCCCCACATGGCCGAGGTCCTTTATGCCCACTATCCAGATTCAGCGTAATCTGATTGCCAAGATGAAGCTGATTCCCGTGCATGATTTGATTCAGGGCAAGAGCCTGCTTTTGATTGATGATTCTATTGTGCGGGGCACACAGCTGCGTGAGACTACGGAATTTTTATATCAAAGCGGCGCCAAGGAGGTACACATCCGTCCGGCATGTCCTCCCCTGTTATACGGTTGCAAGTATCTGAATTTTTCCCGTTCCACTTCGGAGATGGACTTGATAACCAGAAGAATATTGAAGGAAATGGAGCGGGAAGGGCGCAAGATTGATTTGAAGGCTTATGTGGATCCCGATACGGAGGAGTATCATGAGATGGTTGCACGAATCGGTAAGCAGCTGAATTTTACCTCCTTACGTTTCCATAGGCTGGATGATATGATTGCTTCCGTGGGAATTGACAGAAGCAAGNTTTGTACTTATTGNTNGGACGGAAGAGAATAGCGCAAAATAATATANTGCGAAGCTTTTAATGAAATGGAATTNAGGAAAAGATATAATAAGAAGTTATAACAAATATAAAATATATTGATTTTACTTATGAAACGGCATGTGGTATACTTATCACATGCCGTAAGNGTTTGTGCGGCGTCTAAGNCGTAGCGGTGCCTTTAATCCGCTTTAAACAACATGGGCTGCAGATAATGTGAATTAAGTGTTTATTTAATTACTATCATGAATGATGGTGAGAACGGAGGAAGTATGGTTAAGGCAGTTGTAGGAGCTAACTGGGGTGATGAAGGAAAAGGTAAGATTACGGATATGATGGCGGAGAAGGCTGATATCATAGTACGTTTTCAGGGTGGTGCAAATGCAGGGCATACTATTGTAAATAATTACGGTAAGTTTGCATTGCATACTCTGCCCTCCGGTGTGTTTTATGAGCACACTACCAGTATTATCGGTAACGGTGTGGCGCTTAATATTCCGGTTTTATTTAATGAAATCAAGTCTATTATGGACAGAAATATACCCATGCCTAAATTATTAGTGTCCGATCGTGCACAGATTGTGATGCCCTATCATATTCTGTTTGATCAGTACGAGGAGGAGAGGCTGGGGGGCAAATCTTTCGGCTCCACAAAGTCGGGGATTGCGCCGTTCTATTCGGATAAATATGCGAAAATCGGTTTTCAGGTAAGTGAGCTGTTTGATGAGAATCTGCTTGTTGAGAAGGTGGAGAGTGTGTGCCGCACGAAGAACGTTCTTTTGGAGCATCTCTATCACAAGCCTTTGATTGATACAAAGGAACTGCTTGCTACCCTGCATGAGTATAGGGATATGGTTGCGCCTTATGTGTGCGATGTTTCTGTCTATTTGAATCAGGCATTAAAGGAAGGCAAGACAATTTTGCTGGAAGGTCAGCTGGGAACGTTAAAGGATCCTGACCATGGTATTTATCCTATGGTGACGTCATCCTCTACCTTGGCGGCATACGGCGCTATCGGTGCAGGTCTGCCACCCTATGAAATTAAAGAAATTGTCACTGTGTGTAAGGCATATTCCTCTGCAGTGGGTGCCGGAGCTTTTGTATCGGAAATTTTTGGCGATGAGGCGGACGAACTTCGACGTCGGGGTGGTGACGGCGGCGAATACGGCGCCACTACCGGAAGACCCAGACGCATGGGCTGGTTNGATTGTGTAGCGTCCAAGTACGGCTGTCGTTTGCAGGGCACTACAGACGNTGCGNNTACAGNGNTGGATGTGCTGGGATATTTGGACGNGATTCCCGTATGTGTGGGATACGNGATNGACNGNGAGGTAACTACAGAATTCCCTGTAACGGCAAAACTGGAGAAAGCAAAGNCTGTNTTANAGACATTGCCCGGGTGGAAATGTGAAATCCGCGGTATCAAGAGGTATGAGGATTTGCCGGAAAACTGCAGAAAATATGTGGAGTTTATCGAAGAGCAAATCGGCTATCCTATCACGATGGTCAGCAACGGACCGGGCAGAAACGATATTATTTACAGAGAAAGTAAGCTGAAATAAGCTATAACTTTCAGAGCAGACACCCCTTCGCACTATGTGAAGGGGTGTTGTGTAAAGACGTTAGGCAAGTGTAAAGATGTGAGGGGGTGGAAGAGAAGTGTTATGATCAGCAATTTGGAATATTATAAGGTTTTTTATTATGTGGCGAGAGCCGGCAGTGTCAGCATAGCTGCAAATGAGCTGTCCATATCTCAGCCGGCGGTAAGTCAGGCGATAAAGCAGCTGGAGCATTCCCTTGGGGCAGAACTATTTTACAGAGCTTCCAGAGGCGTAAAGCTTACNGGGGAAGGGCAGNGNTTGTTTTCCTANGTGAAAAAGGGATATGAANAGANAGAGANGGGAGTGCANNAGGTGCGTATGATGCAGAATCTTGAGATGGGAGAAATCAGGATTGGAGCCAGCGACATGACATTGCAATTCTATCTGCTGCCTTATTTGGAGCGCTTTCATGAAAACTATCCTGATATTAAGGTGATTGTCACTAATGCTCCCACGCCGGAGACGCTGCAGTATCTGGAGGAGGGCAAAATTGATTTTGGTATTGTAAGCACGCCTTTTGCGGAGAAGGCGGGGATAGAGGCAAAGCCTGTGAGAGAAATAGAAGACATATTTGTTGCGGGAAGGCGTTTCATCTCTTATAAGAATCATACTCTTGATCTGCAGGAGCTGGAAGGGCTGCCGATGATTTTTTTGGAGAAAAACACCAGCACCAGAAGCTATATGGACGAATATCTGGCGAAGAACGGTGTAAATGTACAGCCAGAGTTCGAGCTTGCTACCAGTGATATGATAGTACAATTTGCTCAGAGGAGCCTTGGCGTAGGCTGTGTGGTGAGGGATTTTGCTAGAGAATGTCTGGAGTCGGGGAAGCTGTTTGAGCTGCGTTTTAATAAGATGATACCGAAGAGACAATTCTGTGTGGTGAGAAGTACAAGAATTTCCGTTTCCACAGCGGCGCAAAGGCTTTTTGAAATATTGGAGGTGGAAGCATGATTAAAAATATTGTGTTTGACATTGGTAATGTATTAACGGATTTCCGTTGGAGAGAATTTTTACGGGATAAGGGCTTTGACGAGGATATGGTGGAAAGGATTGCTAAAGCATCGATACTCAATCCGTTATGGTCGCAATTCGACAGGGGTGAATGGTCGNATGAGAGACTTATGGANGAATTTGTCAAAAATGANCCTGAGATAGAAGAAGANNTTCATCAGGCATATGACAATATTCATGATATCGTCACCATACGGGAGTATGCAATCCCCTGGGTAAAGGAATTAAAAGAAAAGGGCTACAAGGTGTGGTATTTGTCCAATTTTGCTTACAAGACGGAAAATGAATGCGCCGATGCTTTAAAATTTATTCCTTTTATGGACGGGGGGATTCTGTCCTATCAGGACAAGGTCGTGAAGCCGGACCCTGCGATTTACAAGCTTTTCTTGGAGCGCTTTGGGCTGGTGGCGGAGGAGTGTGTTTTTTTGGACGATACCCTGAAAAATATAGAAACGGCGAGAGCTCTCGGCATCCATGGGATTTGGTTCCAATCAAAGGAACAGGCGGAAGAAGAGCTAAAAAAACTTGGTGTTGAATAAGGGCACTGCGCTAAGCGGGGATATCACCGGAAAACAGCCGGAGATATTGTTTGGTAAAAGGCAGGTACGGATATGGAACGCTATTTATCCGTACCTTCGTTTGTATTAATAGGGTTTTGGCTGCTCTCGGCACTTAAATTCAAGTCAGGGTCTGCGAAAGTATGCCTGCCGGTAAGCTTTCCGTACATCCATGTATAAATCCAGATAAGGATGGGTATTACAATGGTGGCGGACAGGCAGAGCATAAACAGCGTACCGGTGGCAGAGTTATCTAAAAATGCAGCAACCAAAGTAACTATGTACAAAAGCACCAACAGAACGATACCGACAATAGCCGCTATCTGTTTAGAGGTTGCTTTTTTGGAGGTTTTGGCAGACAGTGTGTCCTGCCTTTTGGTAGTTTTGGTCATAATAATCCCCGTTCCGGAGCGTTTACGCGACGGGGTGAGGTGACAAGAAATTCGCAAAGGCGATTTCCAGTCTGTCATCAATGCCATTTGTGACGCTCCGGCACAAATAGCTATCCTCATTTCAAAATTGTTTACTATAGGCTGATGCCGGAACTAAATCAAGTATCTTTTGCCTGTACTGTATCATCATATCATCCGGAGGGAAATTTGACAAATAAAAAATAAATTTATATGTATAAATCAATTTTATTGTGGCATAATATTACTATCATTGGACCCCCTCCTTTGATACTACTAAGGATAAAAATAATACTTAATCCTCCCCTTATAAAATTCCCGGATTTTGCATAGGCAGGTTCGGGAATTTTTTTATTTTTATATTGTCTAAAACGGTAAATTGTTATATACTATCAGTGATAATAAGGTCAATAACCCTGTCGCAAAGCACAACACGTCTTCGATGCGCGGGGTATTGACCTTCGCGGCATTTGCCTAATATGCGTTCAAGAGCGCCTGTTTGGATCATTGCCAGCGGGAACAAAATCTGCCGGCATTTAAAATGTACGGTAATGAAGAATAAGGATGGTATGGTTATGGCATTATTAGAGCAATGGAGATCAGTGGCATATAATGAAGCCACCGGAAAGGACAAGCTTCAAAAGCTTTGGAATGTGTATTTTCAGGAGGAGAAGGAGATTTATGCAAAGCTTTTAAAGAATCCTGACGAGGTGGTTAAGGGAACTGTAAAGGAGCTTGCCGAAAAATACGGCGTTACCGTTATGACGATGACCGGATTTTTAGACGGTATTAATGACAGCCTTAAGGAACCCAATCCTATCGAGGAGATGGAAGAGGATACCGAGGTGAATCTTGGGTTTGACAAGGCACTGTTATATAAAAATATGGTAGCAGCAGAGGCTGACTGGTTATATAATCTGGAAGAGTGGAACGACATTTTTGACGAGGGTACCCGCAAGGCTTTGTATAAAGAACAGAAGTCTTCGACTACCATTGTCAAGGAACAGAAGATATATCCTAATGATCTTTGTCCTTGCGGCAGCGGTAAGAAATATAAAAAGTGCTGCGGTAAAAAATAAGACGCTGTATTTACAGAGAGCTTTTTCAGAGGGAATTTTCCTGCTGAATTGGCTCTCTTTTGTAAAGAATGTGCATAAAGCCATAAATATGGAAAGGAGAAGATATGAAACTATTGAAAGAGATGAAATGGGACGCTTTATTAACGGCGATATTGTACGTTGTTCTGGGGCTGGCGGCGCTGCTGCTTCCTGAGACAATGGTGAGAATTTTAGGTTATCTGATTGCCATTGTGTTGATTGTTGCAGGAGCTTTTTCCATGATAGGCTATCTACTTAGAGATGCGCATCAGAATTATTATCACAATGATTTTGTATATGGCTTGGTGGGGATTTCACTGGGCTGTATTATGTTGTACAAGGTTGAGGTAATTATTTCGCTGATACCCTTTATGCTGGGTCTTTTGGTGCTTTTCAGCGGATGTACCAAACTGCAGGCGGTGATTGACATGAAGCGTCTGGAATACGGAAACTGGCTTGCAATGCTGGCGGTTGCCGCCGTCAATGTGGCGCTGGGGGCGTTATTGATTGCGAATCCCTTTCAGTCTGTGGTACTGCTGTTTCGGCTGCTGGGAACCTGTCTGATGCTCAGCGGTATTACGGATTTAGCGGTTACGTATTATTTTGCCAACAAATTTGTTCAATATAAGAAGGCATTGGAAAAAGGGGAGGATGAGGTGGCTTCAGAGAAAACGTATGATATAGAAGAAGCAACAAAGCAAGATGAAGCTTTTGACAGCAAAGAGCAGTAGGAGAACGGATTTGCGGTTTGAATGAAACTGGGAAGGAGTGCCGGAGTGAATATAGCATTGTTTTTGATGCCAAAGGTAGAGGTGTCCTATCTTCGTGATACCATGACTATTAAGCAGGGATTGGAAAGGCTGCATAGAAGCGGCTTTACGGCGATACCGGTGATTGATGCTGAGGATCGTTATGTGGGAGTTGTCAGTGAAGGAGATTTTCTTTGGAGGATGCTTGAAAACGGAAGTGACAGTCCGAATGTTACGATAAAGAGTCTGGAACAGATACCGATCCATGATATCATTCAATTGGGTAAGGTGAAAGCTGTTTGTATTGACACTGACATGGAAGAGCTTCTGGAGCAGGCGCAGAATCAGAATTTTGTGCCGGTGGTTGATGACAGAAATGCATTTATCGGACTTGTGACGCGAAGAGATATTATCAGATATTTTATAGAAAAGAACAGAAAAAAGGTATAAATACATATGCTTTGACTTTCAGGATAAAAAAATATATAATTAAGAAGGTCTTATAATTGTATACTTTAACCCGGAATTGTGTTGGCGCACAAGATTCCTATTGATTAAATAGCCCCTAAAATGCGGCAGAATGAGAGGAAAGATGAGAAAGCTGGAAGAATACGTTAGAAGCATACCGGATTTCCCGGAAAAAGGAATTATTTTTCGTGATGTAACAAGTGTATTGCAGGATGCGGAAGGATTGCATCTGGCAATTGATACAATGCAGGATTTGGTTAAGGATTTGGATTATGATGTGGTGGCAGGTCCTGAGTCCAGAGGCTTTATTTTTGGTACGCCTATTGCATACAATAATAGAAAGCCCTTTGTATTGATTCGCAAGAAGGGAAAGCTGCCTTGCGAAACTGTGAGTATTGACTATGACCTTGAATATGGAAAAGCTACCATTGAGATGCACAAAGACAGTATAAAACCCGGACAGAAGGTGCTGATTGTAGATGATTTGATTGCAACCGGCGGAACTACCGAGGCAATGGTTAAGCTGGTTGAAAGTCTTGGCGGCGAGGTTGTTGGTATTGTGGTATTGATGGAGCTTGCAGGTCTGAAGGGCAGGGAGAAGTTGAAGGACTATCGTCTGGAATCCGCAATTTGTTATCCGGGCAAATAATATTTTCGTGGTATTTTTATTTGGAGAAGTGGCAAAAAGAAAGCTGGAGTAACCTATGGCAGAAGAAAAGAACGAGGTCATATTTGATGATGGAAAAATAAGCAAATCACAGGAATTTGTTGCTCCTGAGAAATTGTATCAGGACCTTATTAATTGTGTGCAAAAATATCACCCCAGTGATGACATTTCGATGATTGCAAAGGCATATCGGGTTGCAGACGAAGCCCACAAGAATCAGTTTCGTAAATCAGGTGAGCCGTATATCATTCATCCGTTGAATGTTGCTATTATTCTGGCAGAATTGGAGCTGGACAAGGAGACTATTGTTGCCGGTATACTCCATGATGTGGTGGAAGATACGATCATGACTGAGGAGGATTTAACCAGAGAGTTTGGGGAAGATGTTGCGCTGTTGGTGGACGGCGTTACTAAGCTGGAAAAAATCCCGCTTTCTCAAGAAGTAGGGCAATCTGACGTTAAGCTTGAAATGCAGGCGGAGAATCTGAGGAAGATGTTTCTTGCAATGGCGAAGGATATCCGTGTCATAATGATTAAGCTGGCAGACCGTCTGCATAATATGCGGACGCTTAAATATCAGAAACCGGAAAGCCAGCAGCGTATTGCCAAGGAGACTTTGGAGATTTACTGCGCGATTGCCCAGAGGCTGGGTATCAGTAGGATAAAGACGGAACTGGATGACCTTTCTCTGAAATATCTTGAGCCGGAAGTATACTATGATTTAGTGGATAAGATTGCAGTGCGTAAGAGCGTGCGCGAGAGCTACATCCAGAGTATTGTGGACGAGGTAAGCGAGCATATTGCCAATGCCGGTATCAAGGCAAAGGTGGACGGACGTGTAAAGCATTTTTTCAGTATTTATAAAAAGATGAAAAACCAGAATAAGACTCTGGATCAGATATATGATCTGTTTGCCGTGCGTATTATTGTGGATACGGTGAAGGACTGCTATGCGGCATTGGGAGTAATCCATGAAATGTATAAGCCCATTCCTGGGCGTTTCAAGGATTATATTGCTATGCCCAAGGCAAATATGTATCAGTCATTGCATACCACTTTGATTGGTAACAGCGGACAGCCATTTGAGATACAAATTCGTACCTTTGAAATGCATAAGGCGGCTGAATATGGTATTGCCGCTCACTGGAAATATAAGGAGGCATCCGACGGTAAGAAAGTAGAGGCTCAGGAGGAAGAAAAATTAGTTTGGCTCCGTCAGATTTTGGAATGGCAGCGCGACATGTCCGATAACAAGGAATTTATGAATCTCCTGAAGAATGACTTGGATTTGTTCTCGGACAATGTTTACTGCTTTACTCCTACCGGTGAGGTCAAGAATCTGCCGGCGGGTTCTACGCCCATTGATTTTGCCTACAGCNTNCANNNNGCGGTNGGNAANAANATGNTNGGNGCNNGNGTGAACGGCANNCTTGTCANNATTGANTANGNGATNAAAAACGGCGACCGGNTGGANATCATNACCTCNCAGAANTCNAAGGGTCCCAGCCGTGANTGGCTNAATGTGGTNAANAGCACNCAGGCNAANAATAAGATTAACCAGTGGTTTAAGAACGAATTAAAGGAAGATAATATCATAAAGGGAAAGGAGCTTCTTTCCTCGTATTGTAAGACGAAATCAATTAATCTTCCCAATTTGCTGAAGCCTGAGTATATGGAAGCGGTTATGCGCAAGTATGGCTTTCGGGATTGGGACAGTGTGCAGGCTGCTATCGGACATGGTGCGCTGAAGGAAGGGCAGTTAGTCAATAAGCTCATGGAGCTTTATGACAGAGAACACAAGAAAGAATTGACCAATGAAGAGGTTCTTGCCAGTATTGCAGAGGCGGGTAATGCAAATGCGGGCAAACCTGCCCGTATGAAGTCCAAAAGTGGTATCGTGGTAAAGGGTATCGCGGATTTATCGGTGCGTTTCTCCAAGTGCTGTTCTCCGGTACCCGGTGATGAGATTGTGGGTTTTGTGACCAGAGGGCGCGGTATTTCCATCCATAGAACGGATTGTGTAAATATTCTCAGTCTGCCGGAGCTGGAAAGAGCCAGATTGATTGATGCGGAGTGGCAGAGACCCGAAGAGGCGGCAACAGAAAAATATTTGGCGGAGATTAAGATATATGCCAATAACAGAAACGGTCTTTTGGCGGATATTTCCAAAGCGCTGACGGAGAAAAACATTGACATTCTATCTATGAATACCAGAACGAGTAAGCAGGGGATGGCAACTTTACAGACTACTTTTGAAATCAGTGGGCGTGAGGAGTTGAACCGTGTGATTGAGAAAATTCGGGGAATCGAAAGTGTGATTGATATAGAAAGGACGACAGGTTGATGGCGGAAATTAAGATTGGGCGTATGGTGTTGGGAGTTTGTCAGACTAATTGCTATTTTGTGTATAGGGAGGGAGAAGGCAAGGCTATTGTAATTGACCCTGCCGATTACGGAGACAAGATATATGCGGCAATGACCCAGAACGGATTTCAGGTAGCAGGCATATTATTGACACATGGGCATTTTGACCACATCTGGGGCTGTAAGGAGCTGTGCAGGGCGGCAAATGGGGAGGCGAAGGTTTATGCCTGCGCCGCGGAAAGAGAGCTTCTTTCGGATGCTCACAAGAATGTGTCCGAGCAGGCAGGAAGGGCATGTACTTTGCAGGCAGATGTATATGTCAATGACGGTGAGGAAATTACACTTGCCGGTATATCTTTTAAAGTAATCGCAACGCCGGGGCATACGGAGGGAGGTTGCTGCTATTACTTTGAGGAAGCCGGAATTTTGGTGAGCGGAGATACATTGTTTTTGGAATCGGTGGGACGCACGGATTTTCCTACCGGAAGTATGGGAACGCTGGTGCGCTCTATTAAGGAGAAGCTTTTTGTACTGCCGGACGAGACGCTTGTCTATCCGGGTCATGGAGACAGCACCACTATAGGACATGAAAAGAAATATAATGCCTTTTTAGGGTGAAATGAGAAATCGCAGCTAGAAGGACTGCGATTTTTTGCGTATAAGATAATCATAATTTACATACAGAGAGGCACGAATTTTATGAATGCAAATTCAATGTGTATATCCTGCATGATATCTAAACAGGAAAGAATGATAAGGCAGTTTTCGGATGAGGTGAAAAAATCCGAGTATATGCATCGGGTACTGGAAATCTTATATAACCATGGGCAAACTGAATCGTCTCCTTGGATAGCGGAACAGATAAATCTGTTATACAAAAACTTTTGGGGCGGAACTGAGGAGTATACCACACAAAAGCATATATATAATAAGCTTCTGTTAGGCATGGAAGATGAAATAGAGCGGCATATACGGAAAGTATACGACCCTATAAAGGAATGCATTAAGTATGTTTGTGCGGCAAATTATATTGACTTTTCTGCCGTGGATAATGTGAATGAACAAACATTTGAAAGACTGTTAGAGAAAGCAGGACATGAGAATATCCCTGAAGCAGAATATTCAGAATTCAGGAATGATTTGGGGAAAGCAGAAAAATTGGTTTATCTGACTGATAATTGTGGCGAGATTGTGGTGGATAAATTATTTGTGAGGCACATCAAAGAAAGTTTTCCTAAACTGCAAATCACGGTTATTGTCAGAGGGAAAAATGTAATAAATGATGCAACCCTAGAGGACGCAGAGAAAGTCGGATTGACAGATATTGTACCATGCATAGGAAACGGTAATGGTGCGCCGGGTACGGTTTTAAAGCGGTTAAGTGAAGAGGCAAGGGAGATTTTATCAAATGCAGATTTGATTATATCAAAGGGTCAGGGGAATTTTGAAGGCTTATTCGGTGAAGGTTTAAACCCATACTATTTTTTTCTATGTAAATGTGAATTATTTGTTCGTCGATTTGGATTAAGGCAATATGAATCTGTGTTCGTAAAGGAAGAAAGAATAAACGTTGTATAGGATAAAAAACTGATAATTTTCAGAATTCTGCCATAGCTCAAAGAGAATTTTTGTTGACAGAAAAGCATTAAAAAAGTATTATAAAGTTATAAAAGGCAATTAATGAATTTCTATTCGATACGTTCGGGCAAGTCTGCCATCTTATTCACAACTACAAATTACAGTGGCAGAAGACAAGCAGATAATGTCTTTGTTTACAATGATATTTTAGCGGCGGTTTAAACCATAGGCGGAGAAAGCATCAAATGTATCAAATGCGAAAAATGTCGAATAACAGAAATAAAATGCGAAATATTAAGAATACTGACGAAAAAAAGTTTATGTTTTATAAAATGTTTTGCTGAAAAATGTTGAAATTATGCGATTAATAAAATATACTATATTTAATTGCCATAATGTGGTATGTTATGATATTGTATATAACAGATTTCGTTAAAGAAAGACGGATGAGTTAGTATGAAGGATATCAGAATGGGCAAAAAGAAGAGATACGAAAGACAAAATAATTTATCTCCCGATGAGGACAAAGAGTTTTCAAAGCTATATCAGGAGTATCAACCGTTCTTATTAAAGTACGTGAGTGCGGTGGTAAAGGATAGGAGTTTGGCGGAGGATATTATACAGGAAACCTTTTATGAAGCCTTATGTCAATTTGATAAGTTTTACGACCATCCCAATCAAAAGGGCTGGCTGATCAATGTGGCACGCTTTAAGATAAAGGAGATAAATAGGAAAATGCACAGCGGAGAGCTGGTTCTTTTGCAGGAAGAGAGTATGCATCCTGTGAAAAGCGATATCGGCTATGAAATGAAGGAATTGGAAACAGTGATGTCAGAAGTTTTTGACGAAAGTGAACGGGAATATTTCTTAAAGTATTATTTATGGGGATATTCTGTGAAGGAGTTGGCGGATGTAGAAGGGGTTACAGAAAACAATATGCGGGTGAAGCTGTATCGTTTAAAAGAAAAGCTGAGCCGGATAATGAATCTGGCAGTTGTGTTATGTCTGACAATTCATTTTGTGTTCATTCAATGGATAGGAAAGTAGGGGAAAAATTATGGGAAAAAACAATCAGCAACTAATTGAGGATGTGGAGAAGCGTCTTGCTTGGTATACGTTAGAGGCTTCGGAGGAGGAATTTAATGAGGCTGAAGTAGAAGCGCTGGTACAGCTGCTTACGGTGATTGAGGGAAATGCCGAGGAGACATGCCGGAATAGCAAAGAGGCGTTGGAGCGTTTTTGGAAGTATAGGGATAAGCGCATGGCTGAGGGAGGCGGACATACTGTGGGGAGCATGACTCTGCCTGAGCTTTATGTGAAAGATAAAACAGGGAGAGGTAAAAAAGCAATCCATAGGCGGTATATGAAGACAGCGGCAGTTCTGGCGGCAGCCTTTTTTGCCATTGGAGGTACGAGCATTGGAGCCGCGGCTGTAAAGTATGAAGGCTATTTCCATTGGTTGAAGAGGGATAAAAACAGTGTGGATTTTGTCACCGTACCCGAAAATCTGAACATAGCAGCAGAGGTGGAGAAATCCGAGAGATATGAGCCGGATGAGGTTCCCGGGGAGTATAGGGTTGATGTGGTCGATACGGCTGTGATAGAAAAGNTAGAGGGCTTGAAGGGCTTTGAACNGCAGTCGGTGGAAATATTAAGGTCAGNTGCANGCGACNGTGTGCATAGCTTTTTGAGCAGACCGGAGANAAAGGAGNAAATTGCGATTGACATTACCGTCTTTCCCGACATGGTGCTAAATTCCCGCGATATATACAAGGGTGATATGGAAGGGTANGNATTTGAGTACTATGAGNAGCAGGACGGTCTGGAGTATGAACTGCTCTNCAAGATTAATCCCGAGGAAGAAAAGGATTATGCCGTGATTTTTTATCACGGGCACAGAAGATATGCTTTGTCGAAAAGGGATGATTCCGCCCAACAGCTTTTGGAGCTTGCAAGGCGATTTTATCAGTATATCAATAAGTAAGTCAGTTAAATGGGTCAACAATTGATATGTCAGTCCGATATTCATAGAGCGTTTTCCATTATTGCTTACCGGAACTCGCAGTCCGATAGAAGGCTTAAGCATGAAGTATTCCGAGCCGTTGATATAACCGTTCTCGATGGCAAGATAATTTTTTCCAATCAAGAAAGATCCGCCTGCTTTGATATCGATGAAGAATGATGGTCCTTGACTGCCCCCT
>WFLY01000256.1 GCA_009177215.1 Bacillota bacterium | reverse complement strand
GACAACTGATTATTGACCGTTTTCAGATATGTTTCCGAATATCCTTTTTTCATCAGTGCATTTTGCCACGCCCGAATGTCAGAAGCCTTAATCTCATTCATATTCTTTTTCTTGAAATANGGAATNATTTTCAANTCAATAATNAATTTCTTTGTNCGCATNGTATTNNCACGCAGACGGTGTTCCATATCCTCATAATANATTTGTACGAAGTTTTCAAAATTGATGTCTAAATTNCTCTGTTGCTGTTGCAGGAAATCACGNTCCCACTGTTCCNCTTCTGCTTTTGTCTTAAANCCCCTCTTNTTCTTCTTNTGGCTNACGCCCTGCCAGTCCTTATAATAGAACTGGCAACGNCACATCTTTCCNTCCCTTGTNGCTGACATAAAATCTCTCCTTTCNTACATGGCTACGGTCAGACCGTAAAATTTTTCTTCAAAGTATTTTGTNGGNACTTTGCCGCAGATTGTCCGATAACCCTTTGCTTTCAGTTCCTCATTCAGCCCCCGGATAATCTTGTAGGCATAACCCGTTGACACGCCAAGCATTTCAGCTGCTTCCTCTGCCGTTACATACATTTTCTTTCCATTCTCCATATAATCCTGTCCTTTCATTATTTTACTATCGGTACACATATGTTTCCTGAAGTGATAGAATTGACTAAGCACTAACGAAAATCACAAAATCGGAGGTATTGACATGACTACCGGGGAAAAGATTAAACTCTTTTGGAATTTGCGTGGCATATCACAGGAAGCACTAGGTCAGCTTTCCGGCATCAATTCCGCCACAATTAAAAAATATGAGTATGGTATTCGCAATCCCAAACCCGACCAACTGCTGAAAATTGCAAACGCTTTGGGTATCAATATCAATGTTTTCATGGATTTTAACATAGAAACGGTATCAGATGTATTGTCCTTGCTGTTAAAAATGGACGAACAATTAGATATGAACTTTGAGGCAGAAAAGGACGAGGACGGAAGTTTTATTCCCTCTACAATAAAAATATTCTTTAAGAACTCCTTGCTCAATTATAAGTTAGGTGTTTACATGAAAGCAAGGGAATTGCAGGAAAATCTTTTACATGATACAGAACGCTTCTCATCAGAGGAAGAACACCAACGTGCGACTGAAGCACTCTCAAAAGATTTAGACGCTGTTAAGCAAAGTATTCTTGATGATAGCAAGATTGTTAAAAAAGGTGTTCGGGGAATATCCGTTAAAATATATCCCGAAAATGAATGATAAAAGTTTTAAGAAACAAATATTGATTCATCTTGCTGGATATAGTCACATTTTTCCTATTATCTTTTCTATATCATTAATAAAAATTATAAGCTTACTGTAAGCAACAGTAAAAGCAGATGATGATTGAGCGGAACGAAGCGAGGAAAAGTATTATAAATACTTTTTTCATTGACGTAATTTTTTTATTTTGATAGCATTTAATCAGAGCAGGCGCCTACTCCTAAAAATATTAGGCCTTTCGTTTCTGAGATTAAAAAGGCAATGTAAAAAATCGGTTGTAAAAACAAGATTGCTCGTTTCTGTTGTAGGGACGCACGGTTCGTGCGTCCACCCGGCGGAAGAGGAGGTTTC